>CAMDVY010000060.1 GCA_945878745.1 Klebsiella pneumoniae
TGCCCAGCCACGCCTGCTGGTGTGAAGGTTGACGAAAAAGGGTGCCCTGACACGTTGCAGGAAACGGTCACCATCGACCTGAACCTGGAGTTTGATTTTGACTCGTCCCAGCTGCGTCCGGCGCATCACAGTGAAATCGACGAGGTGACGGCGTTCATGAAGCAGTACCCGGGTTCGGTTGCCGTGCTCGAAGGTCATACGGACAGCCGCGGCTCCGATGCCTATAACCAGGCATTGTCCGATCGTCGTGCCAACAGTGTCATGGAACACATGTTGAATGAGGGTGGCATTGCCCGTGATCGTCTGTCTGCCAAAGGTCTTGGCGAGTCTGCGCCAATCGACACCAACGATACGGATGAAGGACGTCAGCACAACCGTCGGGTATCTGCGAAGATCTCCAACGGATCGAACTGATTCATTCTGATCGTTGATCCTGAAGGCCGCGATCCTGCGGCCTTTGACCGCGAAGATCTGCGAAGAAGCGAAGCAACTCGTTTCGATCGTTGAACACCAAAGGCCGCTCTTGAGCGGCCTTTGTTTTTTCAGGAGAGGACAATTGTCAAAAACGAGCATATGGGTGCTGTTTCTGGCGCTGTTGGCAACGACCGGTTGTGATACGGCCTACTACGGTGCGTGGGAAAAACTGGGTGTGCACAAACGGGACATTCTGCGAGATCGTGTTGAGGCGGCCATGGCCTCGCAAGAAGATGCGAAAGGGGAGTTCCGATCTGCACTCGAGCGGTTTGAGGCCGTGGCTGGTACACAATCAGGACCTCTGAAAGATGCCTATACCGAATTGCAGGCGACCTACGATGGCGCCGAATCGCAGGCCGAAGCCGTGCACACCCGCATTGAAGCGGTGGACGCGGTGTCCAGTGACTTGTTCAAAGAGTGGGAAGCGGAAATCCAGCAAATTTCCAACACCAGAATGCAGGCAGACAGTCGACGGCAGCTGAAGAGTTCGCAAGCTGCCTATCAAGGCCTGATTGTTACCATGCGCCGTGCTGAATCGCGCATGCAACCGGTGCTCACTGCGTTCAAGGACCAGGTGCTTTATCTCAAGCACAATCTGAATGCGCAGGCGATTTCCTCCCTCCGTGGGGAGCTGAAGATGATCGAAGGTGATGTGGGCCGCTTGATCGCGGAGATGGAGGAGTCGATCCGCAAGTCCCAGATGTTTCTCAAGGATCTGTCGGCGACAGGACCCGCATGAAAATGCTGGATTTGACGCGAGCGGTCGCACATCGCGATTGCGATACACTCCAGGAGCTGTAAAGCTCACTGAACGTCTACAATCCTGCGACTGATTCAGGCGGGTTCTCTGACCCGTCCATCCCGCCCGCTGGGCCTTCCGAATGAGACCAATCGTGGACTACGCCAATATCCTCTATGAACTGCGCGGACCGATGGCCCTGATCACCATCAATCGGGCTGACAAGCACAACGCCATCTCGTTGGCGACGTTGGACGAACTTCAGCATGCGGTCCGAGTGGCTGCGGCTGATGACCTGGTGCGAGTAATCACGATTACAGGCGCTGGTGATCGGGCGTTTGCCTCGGGTTCGGATCTTTCCGAAGTCCTGCATCGTGATTTGAAAAAGGCGCTCGAGCCCATCGTTCAGGGGTTGGCTGATCAACTGGAGCGCACACCAAAACCGACTATCGCAGCGATCAACGGCATTTGCATGGGGGGCGGCCTTGAAATTGCGCTCGGTTGCGACCTGCGCATCTGTGCGCCACACGCACGATTCGCAACGCCTGAAGGCAAACTCGGCATCATTCCGGGGGGTGGCGCCTGTGCACGCCTGCCACGCGTTGTTGGTCGCGGTTGGGGCATGGAAATGATGCTCATGGGCGATCCCATTGGCGCTGAACGCGCCCTGGCCATTGGCCTCGTGACGCGCATCGTGCCGTTGGATGAGTTGCTCGCCGAAGCGCAGCGCATGGCGGATCACCTGGCGACCTTTGCCCCGTTTGTGCCCCGCACCATGAAAGCCATGGTCCACTTCGGCATGGAAGCGAGTCTCGCCGGAGCGCTCATGTTTGAAAAGTAGGCCCAGGGTGCCCTGGTTCAGACCGAGGACAAGATCGAAGGAATCACCGCGTTCCTCGAGAAGCGTCCGCCGGAATTCAAAGGGCGCTGACGGCGTCGCCTATTTGGGCGACACTAGCTCCCTGTTCATTCAATACACTCTTCATTACAACAACTGGGGGAAAGCATGGCTGTGGACAGATTTCCGGTGGAAGCGACGCACATCATGATGTTTGCGCGCTCTGTCGCTGACGACAACCAGATTTACTACGACGAGAACTACGCCAAGGGCACCGAGGTGGGGCACATCATTGCGCCGCCAACGTTTGCCCAATCAAGCGCTCAGTTCGATCCAAATTATTTTCTTCGACCAAAAACCGGCCAGGCATGGTTTGGCTCTGGCAAGGAAGCAACCGGCGTGAAGCGGGAACCTTCCAGTGGTGGCGGCGGTGGCGGTGGCGGTGGTGGATTGCATGCTGAGCAGCACTTTGAATATCACCGTCACATCAAACCCGGTGACATTCTCAAAGCCACCCAGTTGCCGGGCAAGACCTGGGAAAAGGAAGGCAAGCGAAGCGGCAAACTGGTGTTCACCGAAACCGTCACCGAGTACCGCGATCAGCACGGTGAGCTTGTTATCACGGCACGCGGCGTTGGCGTTCGTACGGAACGTCCGGTCGATTCGAAGTAAGGAGAAAAACATGGCACTCAAAGCAAGTCAGCTGAAGATTGGCGATACCTACACCGAATGTCTGGTTGAAGATCTGAAGCGTACGCAACTCGTCATGTACGCAGGGACGTCAGGCGACTACAACCCGCTTCACACCGATGAGATTTTTTCGACTCAGATCGCGAAGTACCCTTCGGTGTTTGCGCACGGCATGTTGACCATGGGTATGACCGGTCGAATGCTCACCAACTATGTAGGCGATGGTCGACTGACCAAGTACGGCGTTCGATTCACCAGCCAGGTATGGCCCGGTGATACGCTGCATTCGACGGCAACCGTCGAGAGCGTGGAAAAAGGCGTCGTCAACCTGGTCGTGGAAACCCGCAATCAGAACGATGCGGTCGTTCTATCCGGCTACGCGGCGGCGCGAGTCGACTGAAGCTGTCCGGGATGATGCAAGCAGGCACCCCGTGGTGCCTGCTGTTTTCAGCAGTGTGTCGATGGCGTTGTCTGACTGGATGACCCAGTATTTTTCCGGGGCTTGTGCAGATTCCTGTTCGAGCTTTTGCCCAACCAATTTTGGGAAGCGCCAGATGATTCCAGCGAGTGTGGGTATGATTTTCCACTCCGGACAGTCGCACGGGAATTCCGGGCGTTGAGTCCCGAAGTGCCGTAACGAGCGTTGCAGTGCTCTTCGCAGACATTGGTGACGAGGCAGATCAAGATAGATCACGAGGTCTGCAACCTCCCGAACGTGTTCTGACACCCCTTCGATGATCCATGTGGACTGACTTGTCAGATCCCGTTCGGCTAATCGCCGTTCTGCAGATGCCGCTTTTTTCCAGTGTGGCCGCCACACAATGGTGTCCAGCGAGTGCGCAGGAATCCCCAATGCCGCAGACAGCCTGTGCGCCGCAGTCGTCTTCCCGGACCCCGCATTTCCAGTGATGTGGATACGCTGGAAAGGCAACACGCTAGGAAGCATCCCGATTCGAAGAAAAACACAGCACGTAGCCATCCGGATCAGCAACCTGGAAATCGACTGTCTGCCAGGGCTGCGTGGTCATGTCAGATTCTCCCAGAGCTACGTTGCACTTGAGGGGCATACGCTTGCGTGTTTTGCAGTCGGTACCCCCCGTCTTTTTGTCCACCTCATCACCCCCGCTCAGCGGACTGACGTGTCATTCGAATTGAGCACTCTTACAGCGGCGATGGGCAAAGCCGCCCCAGCTTTGGAAAAAGATTTGAAAAACGCCGATCGTTTGTAGTCGCCATTGATTCGAGCCCAAATAACCATGCGCAGGAAACGCCATATCCCTGCCACCATGCCTCTTGTCGGCACCGGGGCCGGACCAGTCGCGCCGCTGGTGTTGACCCACATTCGAACCGGACCGAAGGACTCGTCGATTGAAACCGCGGGGCTCTGCAGGCAGGTGTGGATGAGCCCGACAAATGAAAGACGGTGGTCAGCAGGGGTGTTACCGATTGGCGTTCGACAGCAACTCGCATACCAGCGCAGCAGACCATCCTGGGTCAATCGCATGCAGGCCAGATGTTCACTGCCTTGGAAAAACGTAACGTTTGCCTGAATGGTCTGAATGATCTGTGTGCCACCTTGTGCGTCGAGTGTGTCCGATGACTTGTCGAGGAATGACGCGAAAGCCTGGCAATCCCGGCAGTAGCAGATGCCTCGATTCGACCTGCTCGCATCGCGCACTTCGCCACGGATGTTTCCACATCTGCAACGCAGTGGATGGCTCATGGGTTTCACCACTTCTCTTCAGAGGTCCTGACATCCAGTTCGAAGCTCCAGGCGCGTCTTGGCTGTCGGTAGAGATATTCAAATCCGTCAACGATGCCTTCGATATCGATCATGCCGGCTTCACCCAGCTTTTCAGCATAGGCCGGAAAGCCGTTGATGATCTTGTCACCAGCGATCGGGCCGTCGACGACGACATGGCCAACATGTATGCCGTCCCCGGCATATTCCTTGGCCATTGCCTGAGCGAGGTTGCGCAAAGCGCCTTTGGCCGAGTTGAAGGCACCGAATCCTGCCCGGCCACGCCAACTGGCGCTGGCGCCGGTAAAGAGCAACGTGCCACCTTCACCGCGCATGCGACGTACCGCGTCTCGACCGAACAGGAATCCACCAAACGTGCACACACGCCAGCATCGTTCGAAGTAGTCGGCTTCCATCTCGGCGATGCGGCCAGAGAAATTGTTGCCGGCGTTGTAGATCGCCAGGCGAAGTGGTTCAGGAACTTCAGCGAACAGGCGGGTGACGTCGGCTTCGCTGGTTGCGTCGGCCACCACGGCAGTCGCCTGGCCACCATGCATGCGAATGGTGGCGACCACGGCCTCCAGTTTGTCCAGGCTGCGGCCAGCGATGTAGACGTGCAAGCCGGCGGCTGCAAATCGACGGCATAACGCGGCGCCCAGACCGCGCTCTGGACCCACTCCGATGACAATCGCGCTGTCCATCAAATCAGCCTTTTCACGGCGGCATACACGTCGTTGGCAGCAGCGCGGCTTGAAGCAAACATGCCAGCGGTAGCAAAGAAATCGTGAATCATGCCGGCGTAACACGTGAACGTGACCCCAACGCCTGACGCAGCCAGCACGCCGGCATATGCAGCGCCTTCATCACATAGCGGATCGAATTCCGCAGTCGCAATGACTGCAGGTGGCAGGCCTCGATGACTGAGCGCTCGCAAAGGCGAGGCAAAGGCGTGCGTGCGTTGGTCGTAAGGGCAGTAAGTGTCCCAGAACCAGCGCATGGTGGTCGTGCTGAGCAGATAACCTTCACCGTTGCGTCGGTAGGAGTCACGTGTGAGGTCAGCATCGACGACAGGATAAAGCAGCACCTGAGCGGTGATCACCGGGCCACCTTTGTCGCGTGATTTCAGGCACATGACGGCCGCCAGATTGCCCCCGGCACTCTCACCGCCGACCAGGAGGCGACCGTCACCACCCATTGAACTGGCATTCGCAGCGACCCAGCAAAGGGCGTCGTAGCTGTCATCCACGGCTGTCGGGAAGAGGTGTTCAGGAGCCATGCGATAGTCGACCGAAACGACGATACAGCCGATACCGTTGGCCAGATCGCGGCAGGCTGCGTCACTGGTATCCAGGTCGCCGATTACCCAGCCGCCGCCGTGGTAATTCACGAAAACGGGCCTGGGTCCCGTGCCAGCCGGGGTATAGATGCGGATCGCGATCTGGCCACCCCGAACCGGGATCTGCCGGTCTTCGATTCGTCCGATCGGCGCATCGGGCACCAGTGGACGCATCATCCGGTACACCTCGCGCCCAGCACTCGCGGGCAGGTCACTGAGGGCAGGACCAGGTTGTGCTGCCAACTGATCGAGCATGGCTTGATATTCGGGTGCCAAAGGCATCGCGGTTTCCCCTTCCTTATCTGGTGTAGAATTTCCGACTTTACCGTACCCCGAAGTCGAGGTGTAACGTGAGCTTGAGAATGGATGGCGAGAAGAACATTGAAGAAGTGGCCAAGGCCAGCAACTTTCTGGAAAGTGGACTCTTCAAGAACCGGACGCTGACGCTGTTCGGTGAAGTGAATCAGGATGTGGCACGACGCACGGCGGAAAAGTTGCTGACACTGTCCTATGAATCCGACGATCCGATCACGTTCTACATCAGCTCACCCGGTGGGCATGTGGAGTCCGGCGATGTGATTTACGACATGATCCAGTTCATCAAACCCGTCGTGCGGTGTATCGGTACCGGTTGGGTAGGTAGCATCGCAACGCACATCTATCTGGCAGCGGAGCGTGAAAATCGCCTCTGCCTGCCCAACACGCGCTTTCTGATTCATCAACCTGCGGGTGGTTTTGGTGGCGATGCCACGGATATCGCGATTCACGCCCGGGAAATCGTCAAGACGCGTGAGCGGATCAATGCAGTGATTGCTGCCCGGACCGGTCAGACCCTCGAGCGCGTGGCGCAGGATACCGATCGGGATTACTGGATGAGCGCGGAAGAGTCTCTCGCCTATGGCCTGGTCGGCCGCATTATCCGAAAGGCAGCCGATCTTTCGAGCTGATCATTGCGCCGCCGGCGACATGCTTGCCGGCGGCAATCACCCGCTCGGATACTTCAGAAAGGTCATTGATGGAGAATGGCTTCTGCAGATAGCCGACGTTTGGTGGCAATGTTTCATCCACCTGCATCGAATAGCCACTGACCAGAATGATGGGCAGGTGCTGATTTATCGCCAGTAGCTGTTTGACCAGATCGATACCCGGTAGTCCGGGCATGGTGAGGTCAATCATGGCCAGATCAACCGAAGCTGTTTTTTCGCTGATCGCGTTCAGTGAGTCGAGTTGCTCGACCACCCGAAATCCCAGCAGTTCCAGCATTTGCAGATGCACCTGCCGCACAGAGTCATTGTCGTCGACGAGAAGCGCCGTCAGTCCCGTCGGTTTTCGTGTTGAAACGACAGATCTTGTCGCCACCTCGATGCGGGACACCGTGTCGGCAGGAACGTAGACCGTAAAACGTGAGCCTTGACCTGGGGACGTCACAACCTCAAGACATCCATGATGGCTACGAACTGTTCCCAGGGTCGTTGCCAACCCCAAACCCCTTCCGACGGCCTTGGTCGAGAAGAACGGATCAAACATGCGCGCCAGGGTTTCCTGGGACATGCCCGGGCCGTCGTCCTGCACGACCATGTAGACGAACTCGCCGGGTGTGCACGCCTGTGCACCCAGCATGCTTTTCAACTCATTTTCGCTGAGCACTTTGTGACCGCTGGCAACCCTGATCACGCCGCCCCTGGTGGTGAGTGCCTCCTCTGCGTTGACGACCAGGTTCAAGGCGATTTGCGCGAGATGGGCGGCATCGGCATAGGCAACCGGTACCGGGTTCTGTGTCAGATCCAGTTGAACAGCGATGTTGCTCGGCATCGAAGCCCGTCTGATTTCGATGGTTCGGGTCAGTACGGCATTCAGGTCGACGGGAACGAGGGCAATACTGCCGCGACCAGCGTAGGTCAGGAGCTGACGCGCAAGGTCTGCTCCCTGTTCACCGGCGCGACGAATTCTTGCCAGGTATTCACGAACACGTATTGGGTCCGAGTCGGCAAACAACTCGGCGAGTTCGGCATTGCCGGTAATGCTGACCAGCAGATTGTTGAAGTCATGAGCAACACCTCCGGCAATGAGGCCCAGACTTTCCACCTGACGAACGGACTGCAACGCTGCATCCATTCGCACGCGCTGCGTCTCTTCGTGGACGAAGAGCGCGGTGCCAATTTCGGATCCACGCAGCCTGATGGGTCTGCGCTCCAGTCGCAGCCATCGCTCCGGGTCGTGTCGCAATTGCCACAGTCGGGGTGGTTCAGCCTCGATGGCGGCCGGGGTTGGTGTAGTTCCATCTACCAGAAGCTGGTCAGCCAACCACGTCGTCATGGCTGTCCGGTTTGGGGTGCTGCCGAACAACGTGTCTACAGCCTTGTTTGCAAAAAGGATGCGACCGTTGCGGTCCATGAGAACGCCGGGTAGCGGATCGTGCCCGATCCATTCTTCGAGGCGAACGGTACTGGCCGGATGTAACTGACCCCGATACACCGATAACACCAGCATGGAGGTGCTGATCGCCAGACCAACTGCTGTCGGATCAAACGGCACCGGAGTAGGTGCCAGGGTGTAGGTCGCGTTGAGTACGGTCGGCAACGCAGCAGACAATGCGCACAAGCGCATTTGCGCCCGATCGCTCGCATAAAGAGCTTCCCGATGCCGATAGACTGCCAACAGCACAGTGCACAGTACCAGGGTCCACAGAACTGATCCGTTGGCGTACCACAGGACACCGTATTCACTGCGAGATCCCGGGACAGGCGTGACGAACTGTCCGTGCCAGGGGTTGGTGAGTAAGCCTAACCAGGCTAGCGCCGCGAGCGTCAAAGGCAGATTGCGCCATAACCAATTCGGAATGCGCCAGGTCATTCCCTGCATCATCGACATCTGTACGGTGGTCAACCACCAACTGGTGACGGTCCAGATCAGACCGGTATAGAGAAGCTGTAGCGAGAGGGCATGGCCCTGTGGTTCCTGCGTGTAAAACTCAGCACCCAGACTACCCACAGCAAACAGGAAAGGCGCAAACACGCCAATCTGGAGCCAGGGTGAGAGCTGTTTGGGTGACCAGCGGGAAAGCACGAACACCACGTTCGCCGTGATGACGGCGATACAGATGATGTTGACCAGAACTGAGGTGGACACGAGCCGTTTTCCTGCGGACGCGAGGCTGCGCGAACTGCTTTGTCAGCGCCCGAAGTTTTTCAGGCGCTCTTCCAGATCGGGTCCACGTCCGGGGCTGTTCGTTCGCTCAAACTGCAAACCGTCCGCCAGCGTATAGCGTTGTCCCTTGTTTACCAGCATCTTGTCGGCACGCAGCGTGAACCATGAGTTTTCCAGAAAGCTGCGGGCCATGCCGATGGTGCGGTTCATGAGTTCATCGCGCGAAACACACTCGTTGGCGAGTCCGATTCGTGCCGCTTCTTCACCGCCAACCACGCGACCACTGAACATCATTTCCTTGGCTCGCAGTGGTCCGACCCGTCTTGGCAGCCGTTGGCTCATCCCCCAGGTCGGTGACATGCCCCACTTGCCATGGGTATCAGAAAATCGCGCATCATCGGCGGCCACCAGCAGGTCACAGGACAGAGCCAGCTCCAGTGAGCCGGTATAACAATGACCTTGCACCGCGGCTATGACTGGTTGGGGCAGGACCTCGATGGCGTCCAGCGTTTCTGCCTGAAAGTGGCGTGATGGCGCAGTCTCTCCGGATTGGATCGCCTTGAGATCATTCCCGGCTGAAAAGGATCGACCTTTCCCGCAGAGGATTACGCAGCCAATGGTGTCGGTGGCGGCGGCGATGGCATCGATGTGTGCGCGCAGTTCGATGAACAGGTTGGGTGACAGCGCGTTCAGCATTTCGGGGCGATTCAGCGTGAGAATGGCCAGTCCGTTGTCGTCAGTTCTTTCTACCAGTGCCACGTTTTTCTCCTTAGTCAATTAATGCCGATTCGATGGCGGTCTTACAGACCGAGCACCAGCTTGGCGACGATGTTTTTCTGCACTTCGTTGCTGCCTCCGGCGATGGAAGAGGCGCGCAGATTGAAGTAGCGCAGGAATGACACGGCACCTTCGCGGGGCGCAGGGGTCTCGGCTGTGCCCGGCAATGGACTGCTGTAGTAACCCATGGCCTCTACCGATAACTCGGTGAGGTGCTGGCCCATGTCCGAGCTCATGTTTTTCATGATCGAAGATTCCGGGCCGGGATTCTGACCTTTGGAGAGCTGCGCCATGATCCGGAATTCGGTGTACTGGATGGCTTGCAACTTGACGTCGGCTGCATCCAGCTTGCGTACGAATGCGGCATCGTTGATCAGTGCTTCGCCATCCAGACGAACCTGCGTCGCAAGGTTGCGTACTCGCTTGAGCGCTGTCTGCTGGGCCGCCGTGCCACCACCTCCGCGTTCGAACTCCAGCAGGTACTTGGCGACCGTCCAGCCTTTGTCGATCATGCCAACCACATTGCTTACAGGCACACGGACGTTATCAAAGAACACCTGGTTCACTTCGTGGGTACCGGAGGCAAAGATGATGGGTTCAACCTTGATGCCGGGTGTATCCATATCCAGCAACAGGAACGTGATGCCTTCCTGTGGTTTGCCCGTTGAACGGCTGCGCACCAGGCAGAACATGCGATTTGCATAGTGAGCGTGCGTCGTCCAGATCTTGGTGCCGTTCAGAATAAATTCGTCGCCATCGCGTTCCGCGCGCAATGCCAGACTTGCCAGGTCAGATCCGGAACCCGGTTCCG
>CAMDVY010000061.1 GCA_945878745.1 Klebsiella pneumoniae
AACCCATCAAGGTCGAAGGCGATTTCATGTTGCCGCCAGTGGTGATCATTCCGGTATTGCTTGGAAGTCGATTGATCGACGCGCGGTCTGGCCTGGAACAGTGGCCTGGCGGCACTCTCGATGTCGCCTTCTCTCAATATGAAGCGATCGAAATGCCTGTTGATGGCAACACCATCACGCCGGATGCATTGCCCAGCGATCTGGTGGCAGGAGGAATTGCCGAGTCGGCGCTGGGTCGGGACTTCTACGGCCGCATCATCGACACACTGGTCCGATATGGTGGTTATCAACGGGCTGAGGTAGGTCAGCCGATCGGCGCAGCCAACGAACGGCGTGTGTACGTATTCGACTACGACTGGCGACAGGACAATGTCACCACCGTCAGAACACTCGCGAAGTTCCTTGAGGCCATCCGTCGTGACTACCACGACCCGGCTCTGAAGTTCGATATCGTCGCCCACAGCATGGGTGGTCTCATCACGCGCTACTTCCTGCGTTACGGTACTGAGGACGTGTTGGTCGGCAACCACCTGAAGGTGACCTGGGCAGGTGCAGACTGGTTGAACAAAGTCATACTGCTCGGGACACCCAATCTTGGATCACTGTCAGCGATCGAAGGATTTGTGCTCGGCCAGAAAGTCGGATTTTCCCGTATACCCCAGGAAGTCGTCGCCACGATTCCAAGCACATATCAGCTGTTCCCGCATCGCATCGTCAATTGGTTGATCGACAGCCAGGGACAACCGATGGACGCTGATCCGTTCGATATCGCCACCTGGCAGAAGTACCAGTGGAACATCTTTGACCCGGTCGTGCGGGACCGAGTCATCAGGAATCGCGGCGAAGACTACTACGCCAACCTGACCCAACGATTTGTCCAGTACGCAGAGCGCGCACGTCGGTTCAGCTGGTCGCTTACCGTATGCCCGGACTATGACGAATCATTGGGAAAGTGCGAAACCGGTGCAGTTGAACCTCCGGTACGATTGGTCGTTTTTGGTGGGAGCTGTACGCAGACCCCGGCGCGGGCGATGCTGGAAAAAGTCGACGGCAAACGCCAGTTGCGTCTGAATCCATCCGAAGTCTTGCGCCCGCCCGAAGGTCTCAACCTGGACCAGCTCATGCTCCAGCCCGGTGATGGCACGGTTACCAAGCCATCACTGCTGGCTCGGGACGCTCTTAATCCGCTGACCCCACGGCATGCCTACTCCTACTTTCCATTGGCCTATGCTTTCCTGCTATGCGAACAACACGCGATGCTCACCGGTAACGTGCACTTTCAAAACAATCTCCTGGACGTACTGCTGACCCGCGCCTTGCCGTGGGAACTTCATCTGGATCACACGAATCGACGATGATCGAGGAACTCTCTTTTTTCGCGCTACTGGCGCCAACCCTGATTTACGGGTTCATCCTGGCTTTGCACGCCCTTCTCCCGGCACGTCGAATCACTGGCTACGTCGTTGATCCGAAGACCCAGCAGCCACAGGTCTATCGTCTCAATGGGCTTCTCGTCCTGTTCATCGTACTTGGCTGTTTCCTCCTTGCCGCGACTGCTGGCTGGACTGACCCAGCGTGGTTCCATAACGAACGATGGTCACTGCTGATTGGTGCCTGTGTGCATGGTCTTGTTTACACTCTGGCACTGGTATTACCGGCGCAGTCATGCTGGTCCTGAACGCCGTGTCATTTGCCGTCGTCCATCATCAGCTCTTTGGTGCGCTGGCAAACCCCGGCGTTTACGTCCACGCCGGTTTACTGGTGCTGTTTGTCATTGATTATCTGTGGTTCGAACAGGTGCATCCGTACACCTACGACTTGTTTGTGCTGGGTTGGACGATCGCGCGTGGCGCCAACATGCAGAAGTACACCTTCAAGCGACATCCCGACCGGCTTTTCCTCGGCTTTATGCAGCCAGAGGTGATTGGCAACGGTCCACCAAGACTCCTGTGCAGCGGTTATTGGGGCGTCTCCCGGCATATCAATTACCTTGGAGAAATACTGATGGCGTTGGGGATTGCGGCGTCGCTGGGGCACCTCGACTCGATATGGCCGTGGCTGTACCCGCTCTACTACGTCCTGCTGCTCGTACCGCGAGAGCGGGATGACGATCGACGCTGCGCCGCCAAGTACGGTGCGCTCTGGACCGAATACAAACGCCAGGTGCCGTATCGGATTATTCCCGGCGTCTATTGATGACGTTGGCGGATGTTGTAGGAGCGATCTCCTGATCGCGATATTCGATGCGCCCAATAATCGCGGTCGGAGACCGCTCCTAGTTACATGGGTATCCCGGTGAAGCCCCGCTTGAGCCTACCTGCGTCGACCAAGCGATCAATGACCTCGCCATCGTGACTCGGCACCATCGTCATCTCGGGGTTGGCGTCGGATAGCGCCTTGAACACGATCAACCAACTGAAAACAGCTGCGCGATCTTCGTCAACAATAAGGTCCCCAACCAGGCGAGAGCGCGCGCGAGTTTCCCGCCAGTTTCGATCCATGGAAGAGATATCTCCCATGAAGAGATATTCACTGCCGTCTGCAAGCTGGACGAAGACCAGCTGAGAGCCCGGCGTATGACTCGGCGCCTTGACCAGCACAACGCCAGGGGCGATGGCCAGCATCCCCTGATAGATGAGTGGTTGAAACGATTCGCGACTACCGCTTGGCCAGACCAGCGGCGTAGTTAGCGCATCATTGTCGAACTGTTCCTTGGTAACCATGGCCCGGGGCAACGTCACAGACCAATCTGGCGAGAGGAGCAACCCGCCGATGTGATCGTTGTGTTCGTGGGTGACAACGATGGCAAACGCGCCTGCCAAAGCGCCAGAAACACGCTGTTGGGACGCATCATCAAAGTCCTCGATACCCATTGCCTTGGCTGCATCCCTCGAGTAACCGGTATCGATGATGATCTGACGGTCAGGTGCATTGACCTGAAAAGCATGCACGGCAATTTCGCTGTCACTCCATCCACCACCAGCAACCATGACCAGTGACGGAAGGTTACGTCTGGAAATGGTCTCGACGGCGATGGAAACCGGCTTTTCACCAGGGATCGAATTTGCAGCAGCGCGCAGTGCAGTGATATCCAGGGGTGCCGGGTCAACGCCCGATTGGTTGTCGTTGAGCAACCAGTGATACATGGCGCCCAGAATCAGTGCCGTCCCGATCAGCCATGACAGTCCACGTCGTCCCATTCACATCCGCCTTGTCAGCCTGCTCGAGACGATTCAATCCGAGCCAGTGCGATGGCCAGATATTAGCGGATTACGGGTTTTCGGGGGCTTCGCCTGACGGTCGTGATGCGCCTTGCGCCATGGCATCTGACATCGCCTTGAACTGGGGAAATCGCGTGGCGATTTCTTCAAGTGCGTCATTCACATTCGGTCCCTGCCCTTCTGCACCTGGGGGCAGAGAAACTCCCGGCAACTGTCCCTCGCCCTGCCCGCGGGATGAACCGGTGTACTTCGAGATGAGCACCGCGGTTGGGGAGGAGCCAGAATTCTTCTCGGAAGATTCAGCGGCGGGAGCGTTGCCCGTAAATGCCGTTTTGGGGACGGTCATGATCTCGGCGATGGCGATGGTCTGGATGTCCTTGTCTTCAAATCCAGCCGGTTTTGTATCACTGAATTGCCAGACGCCTTCGGCGTCTTTCCAGCGATACGCCTGAGCTGCAGGCTTCACAGCTTCGGCCACATCTTTCACTGGATCTGGAACCCAGTCTTCGGCCGTCATGATCGGATCACCGGTCGGACCCTTTACATACATCGGCGCGATGACGAGTCCACCCACCAGTAGAATCAGCATCACAACGAAGGTTGGTTTCATCGGCGAATCAAATCAGGTTGGCAGGAAGTGCACAGGATAGCTGATCGTGGTGGTTCGGACATCGCGATGACCAAAATCAAACATGCGTACCCGGCTGACAATGCGTTCAACCAGCGTCGGGTCAACCAGCTCACTGGCAACCACCTGGATGTTCATCACCTCACCGTTCGGGCTGATGACCAGCTCCAGTACCACTTTGCCTTGCAGCGAGGGATCTGCACGCAGCGCTCTGTTATAGATCGCAAAGATGGACCCTTTGTTGCTGTCGAAAACACGACGAATGTCTTCGATGCTTCGACTGCGAGCATCCCCGGCTGTGCCCGTACCATTCTCGTTTGATGCAGTCGAAGAAGCTCTCACACCACCGGCGCCGATCGCGCCGTCGGAAGCTGAGACCTTCGTCGTCTCGCGGCCAGACAAGGCAACACCACCGGTATCACGCGACAAAGCCGAGACATTGACGCCGGCACTTCGGGTACCGGTTTTGGACGTAATCAACGATCGATCGATGGTCGCTGCTTCACCAGTACCACGCTGTATCGAGGCCGTGTCCTGAAGTTTTGAGACATCTACGGACTCACGCATGTCGGCAAACGCGTCCTTGAACGCAAGCAACCCCGACTCTCTGGCCTTCTCACGCACGTCCGCAACCTGTGGCTCTGGCGTAGGTGCGACTACCTTCGGTTTTTGCTGCACCGGAACGGGTTTTTCTTCCGGAATCACCTTCGGTTTGGGCTTGGGTGGTTCGGGGATCGCAATCGGCTCAGGCTTGTCGAGCAGAATCTGTGCGAGGTCGACCGGCAGTTCTCGCTGTTCTTCCTTTACCGGCTCCGGCAAATCGAACAAGGGAACGGCAACGCCGATCGTAATGACTGCTGTCAGGCATATGCCCAACCAGCGCCTGAAGGCGCGAACATCCTGACGGTCGAGCGCCCAAGGGAGATCAAAATAATGGACGTGTGCAACCGCCGTCATGTCGCTACTCCTTCTCCTGGTGCAACCCCTGCCGGTGCAGGCAATTCCGGTGCACCAACTTCGAGACGATTTACCGCCAGCGAAATCTGTGTAAACGCCGTATTCTGACAGGTCAGCATGATCTGCTTGAGCAGCCAGTACGGGATTTCCCGATCACCCATGATGGTGACCTGAAACCCGTTTTCAGGAATTTCGCCCTGACGTGCGGCCTGAAAGTCGAGTTCCTGCTTGAGTGCCGGGATCACGGCGTCTTCAGCTGAGCCAAGTGTTCCCACGGAGACTATGCTCTTGCCCTGCACGATCAGGTCATCTGCGTTGATTGAAATCACCAGACGGTTGTCCGGACGTTGTTCGGACGTTGAGTCGGGCAACTTGATATCGGACTGCGTCTCCAGTACTTCGACTTCCGATGAGTTCACCATCAGGAAGAACACCAGAATGGTGAAGATGTCCATCAGCGACACCAGATTGAGGGTGGCGACTTTCCTAGACTTTTTCTGTTGCTGGCGACGGCGTGTGTGATGGAACGCACTCATGACGCCTCTCCATTGCTGGCAGCGCTCGCCATCGATACCTGTGTTTGCGCGGGCGGCGTACTGCCCAGTGAGACCACAGGGAAGAGTTCTGCATTCACCACATCAAGCCCCTGTACAACTGCATGGGATCGCACACGATCCATGACACTGACGAGAGTCTGATAGTTGGTGTTGTCTTCCAGGAGAATCGTGATGTCACGTTTCTCCGGCATTCGGGTTTTTAACTCGGTAAGTACCAGCGTCAGTGTCGCGTAGTCATGGCCTTTCTCTGTGATTGGCAACGTCTTGATGGCGCCACCACGGCCATCGCCTACCACGATGCGATCACCATGAACGGTCACTTCGAGATGCACGAGATCCGGATCAAATTCTGCGCTGCTTTCTCCGGACGGAAAATTCAGATCGATGACGGTGGTGTGAGTAAACACCAGCGTCAGCAACAATACTGGAACCAGCACGATCATGAGATTCATGAACGGGGTAACTTCCAGTTCCGCAGCCTCATCCGTCATTCTTCTTGAATGTCGTCGACGTAACATGCGCGGGTCCTCTCGATTGCGGTCAGCTGCCCAACTAGATTCTGGACGAAAGAGGGGTCGCCGCAGGTTTTGCGCGACCAGCCTGTTCAAGGATGTTCACGCACTTCACCATGGCAATCTCGAGGCTCTCAATGATGGAACTGGTCTTGCTCTGCAGCATCGAGTGAATCAACAGCAACGGAATGGCAACCACCAGCCCGAACGCGGTGGTGTTCATGGCTACTGAGATACTCTGTGAAAGCAGTGCCGCCTTCTCAGCTGGATCTGCGCTGGCTACCGCGGTGAACGCTGCAATCAGACCGATGATCGTACCGAGCAGGCCCAACAGGGTTGCGATATTCGCAAAGGTCGCCAGATACGGCGTGCGTCGTTCGATATTCGGCAGAATCTCGAGCAATCCCTCTTCCATTGCATATTCGATGTCCTGACGCTGTCGCGCGCCAGAGGAGAATCGGTTGACACCATCGGCAACGATTCGGCTCATTGCTGACTTGGACGCACGGGTCACACTGGCCAGCTCCTGAACCTTGCCGTTTTGCAAAAGCGGCAGCATGGCATTGAAGTCGCGACGGTTCACGCGTATCTGATTTGCCAGATACAGCCACCTCTCCGCAGCGATGGCGATGCCAATCGCCAGCACGATCGCAATCGGGTACATAAAAAATCCACCTTCCTGGAAGAAGGCAATCAGTCCGGTCGTAGAATCCATAGTCGTCTCCTTGAATGAACCGCGCTACTGACATATCCGTCAACGGCGTCCGTACTTACGTTAAAGAACCCCACGATTCAGCGGGGATTCTCGTGCCGCACAAGCTTGTGCCGCTCCTGCTTCCAACTAGTCCTCGGTCTTTTCCATTCGCTCCAAAGCGTCGCGATACTTGAGTTCACGGCGATACGCAGCGGGCTCAACACGTCGAAACACTCGCTGATCATCCAGCCCGGCGCTGAGTTCCAGCGCTGGTCGACCGTTCGAACTCTGCCAGGGAAGGATATACAACACCTTCGGCAGTTCCTGGTTGCCAGAGATCACGGTTTCATTCATTCGCACGCGATCTGCAGCAGATTTCTCGTCAGCCTGAACTGAACCAAGACAGGTCAGCGTCAGTGCGGCCATCACCACGGCACGGGTGCTCATGAATTCAGTCTCCGTTCCAGCTCAGTCACCCAACCACGTACCTTGGGCTCAGGCGTTGGGCTGAGCTCCAGGTATTGGCGATAAGCGATCAGTGCGTCTTGCATTCGACCCAGGTACAGCTCATAGAGAATGCCGAGGTTGTAGTAGGTATCTGCATGAGACGGAGAGACGGCCAGACTTGCCTGGTACATCTCTTGTGCTGCTGCAAACTCACCCAGCTTGCGCAGCAGCACGCCGTATTCAGTGTAGGCAACGCAGTTTGATGGATTGGCAACAAGAGCCTTGTCGAGCGCTTCTCGCGCAGCAACGTAGTTTTCATCCTGCATGTCCAACCGAGCCAGATTGATCCACGGACCAGCCAGTCCCGGTTCAGCCTGGGTTACCTTCACCAGCAATTCGCGTGCGGACGCTCGATTGCTGGCGCGAATCTGATCAAGCGCTGCCTGGTAGGTCGCTTCGACTTCAGCTTTCACGACAGGTTGTTCAACAGAATCTGTTGCCGCTCGCTTTTCAGCCCGACCATCGCCCATGCCGGGAATCATCGACAGCGGGCTGGACCCCGCACAACCTTGCAGCAATCCGGCAACCGCAATCGCCAGCGTGCTGCGTATCATTCTGCTGGTCAGATTTTTGGTATTCATGCTGAACACTCCGACACATTAATCAGTGAATGGACTCGACATACGCCGTCTCGATTTCAACCTTGTCGAATCGGGCCGGCAACATCCGCTTGAGTTCGGCAAACGAGCGCTTTACCCACTCGTCATAGATGCCTTCCCAACTGCGCTTCATGTTGATTTCGTGCAGGGCAATCGCCTTTTCCTCGAACGGGTAAGCTTCTTCTTCGAGCAACAACACGTACTGTTCGAGTTCTGCTGCATTCAAATCGCGCGGTCGTTCCGAATCGATGATCGCCTTCGCCAGCGCGGTGTACAGATCTGCAATCTGGAACGTCGCGCCGTTCACAAATTCCTGTACCTTGTAACTCGCGATTCGTTCGTATGCTGCGACGGCGTGCTCAAGTGCGGCCTGTTTTTGTTTCAGGCTTCGGGCCAGCGGTTGTTGCAGACGGATCGCGTCAAAGGCCAGTCGTTCATTGGCCGCCAGCGCAAAGTCCGCTTCAGCCGTCAGAGTGGTGGTTCGCGCCGAGTTCTGGGCACCCGCACGTCCATGAGCCTGGATCAGCTCGCGCTGCCAACGTTTGCGCTGATCGGTGTCACCCAGTTGGCCCGCAATTACGGTCAGCTGATGCAGTGCTTCCATGCGAATGCCGTAGGGATCGCTGAAATTCCTTGCATAGAGATCGAACTGGTTCAGCGCCAGCGTCTTCTCGCCAGCCGCCAGATAGAGCTCCGCGGCGCGATAGCGGGACTGACGACGAACTTCTGCGTCACTTTCGGTGTCAGCCAACCGGACAAACTCGGTAGCCGCCGCCAACCCATCACCGCCTTTTTCGTGCATTGCCGCCAGACGAACCCCTGCATCCCTGAGCAGGGCGTGATCAGGATGCTGTTGCCTGAGTTGCGCAAGAAGTACCGCAGCGCCGGCGGTGTCGCCCTGCTTTTCTTTCAACGCAACCGCATCAAACGCACCCCGAACTGCAAGTTCGGCATTTGCATCGATCATCGCCAGCCGAAGATAGTGTTCGGTAGCCGCATCGAGGTCTTCACTGGCCTCAGCCAGCTCGCCCTGTTTGTATACCGTCGCCAGCAGTCTTTCTGTGGTTTTCTTGCGCGTATCCGGACTCTCGGTCAGTGCGAGTAACTGGCGATAGGACTGTTCGCTTCCCGCATAGTCCTCCGCTTCGAACTGGCCGTGCCCGACTATGGACAGCGCCGTTTCGCGCAAACCTTGTTCGGCGGACGGCCAGGAGTCGAGCAGGTTCTGCGCGAGTTTCATCGCCTGCGCGTACTCACCTAACGAAAACAGGCTGTTGGCAGCTGACGCCTGCACAGGAGCTGCACGTGGGTCATCGCGGAATTGCATGGCATATTCGATCTGTGAATCGATCTGCAGACGCAAGGCCAGTTCATCGTCGCCGGTCCCCTGTTGTCCATTCATTGCTCCGAGCCCGAGAATTGCCGCGTAGCCGGCATCGGCCGCTTCCGGTGCATCGCCATGTTCCCTCGAGACGTGCTGATAGGCAGTGACAGCGCGCTGATGTTCGCCAGCCTCGGTATACAACTCACCGAGCAGGAAGGTGTAACGGGGAACCGTCTCATCATCGGGGAAGGTGCGCAGCGATTCTTCATACCATCGTGCTGCGGCAAGGTAGTCCTCGCGTGTGGCGCGCCGTTTTTTCGCCTTCGCCTGCACTGCAGCATGGGCATGGCTGGCCAGGACGTTGAGATAATCGCGAAGCACATCGCCATATTCTTCAATTGCATTGTCTTCGTGCTCAGCCCAGTAAGGGCTGTCTACGCCAAAGCGCGTGACAAACACTTCCTGTTGCTTGAGTACATCACTGGGAAAACCACCGGTATGCAGTACGCGGATCAATTCCTGTTGCGCCAGGGGTGCCCAGACATCAAGCGGATTTCGATCGACGAACGTTGTCCAGGTGGCAACACCGTCCAGATAGCGTTCGCGTTCCACGTAGTCCGCGGCGAGCCCGGAGTACAGCTTGTGTTGCCAGGCAGGTCGACCCTGGGCATCCATGCGCGCAGCCAGTGTCTGGGCTCCGTCCAGATATTGCAGTGTGAGTACAGACACACGCAGTGTGTCATCGAGGAGTTCTGATTCAGCGCGCGTCAATTCCTGGTCGTCATCCAGCAACGTCGCGAGCAACGTCAGGAAGTGGTCAAGGCTGACGTCAAGGTCGCTCTGCTTGAATTGCGACCAGCCCAGCATATACAGGGCGTTCTGATGAAACGGGGTCTCTTCGCCGGCTTCCACGACGGATGCATAGTCGGCCGAGGCCTTGGCATATCGTTCTGCCGAAAAGTGCATTTCACCACGTCGAAAATGCGCCTCTACCGCATGCACGCTGTCTGGAAATTCGGCCAGCAACAGATCAAGGTACTGTAAGGAGGCCTTGGTATTACCTGAGACATCGTGCGCTCTCGATAGCTGGTAGAGGATCTCGTCCCGCTGATCGGCAACACCATTGGCCAACAACGTTTCATAACGAGCGACTGCACCGGCGTATGGATTCTCTGCACCTTCTATGGCGGCGTCCTCACCGACTTCCATGGCGAGTTCGGCCATGCGCCGGTTGATGGCGTGATTGTCTTTCGGATCCGCCAGCCGACCCTCGACACGGGCGTAGGCTTCGAGTACCTGGGTCCGCGTCGGAACGCTTGATTCCTTGGCTGAAACGGTCGGTGCCGGTAACTGGGCAATCATGCGACCGAGCGGAACACGATCCTCCGCGCGGGCATATTCGGCGTCACCACCGGACC
>CAMDVY010000062.1 GCA_945878745.1 Klebsiella pneumoniae
GAAGGTAAGGATCAATCGAGCTTCACAGATCCGCAGAGCCGGATCATGAAACACGCCAGTGGTGCGTACGAACAGAGTTACAACGGTCACACGGCGGTTGATGCCGAGCATCAGATCATTGTTGCGGCTGAACTGGGTAACAATGCGGCGGACAATCACGGTCTGCCGATCCTGCTGGATGCGGTGCAGAAGAACCTGGGCCGGTTACCGGAACAAGTCCTGGCTGACACAGGCTTCCGCGCCGAAGCGGTGCTCGAAGCGATGAGCCAAAGAGCCTGTGAAGTGTTAGTTGCG
Source organism: Klebsiella pneumoniae (assembly GCA_945878745.1). Taxonomy (GTDB): domain Bacteria; phylum Pseudomonadota; class Gammaproteobacteria; order Pseudomonadales; family Azotimanducaceae; genus SYFY01. Next base: position 295 of record CAMDVY010000062.1, read on the forward strand.
TTGGGTCGAGAAGGCCGAGAGCAGGCCAAGGTCGACCCGGACCGACACCCGCATACCGCAGCGATGGCCGAGCGCATGGAGACGGAGTCCGCGCAGCAAGCCTATCGGCAACGCAAGGCGATTGTTGAAGCACCGAACGGCTGGATCAAGGTGGTGCTCGGGTTCCGACAGTTCAGTCTGCGAGGGCTCGCGAAGGTTCAAGCGGAGTGGAAGCTCGTCTGCATGGCGCTGAATCTGCGGCGGATGGCGTACCTTTGAGCAGGAATAATGAGATAAATCCCGGCAAAAAGAGCAATTTGAGGTTGCACAGCACTGCGTCCTCGACCAGGAACGAATCTCATGCGATCTGAAACAGGATCTCTGAACAATGCATGATGATTAACGGCGCGACCTCGGAATCCGTGACTTCACTGAAACTCTGCCGCGCGGACTCCTAGACCCAATCGAGGCTTCTGATTCGATTGTAGGAGGGCCTCCTCATCCCGTTCTTCTACGGAACCTGTCGGCGACAGCGAGCTTCTCCCTCCACAACCGTTACGTGATTACTAGTAGTTATGCGTTTCCATCACTTCGTATTTCCGCTTCTGGAAATACCAGCGACCACCCGCTTTCACGTAGTCATCTTCATACTTACCAGTCACGTTGCGGCGCACACCATCTTTCTGGTGCAGGAATTCTTGTTGGTACCAAGTCGCATGGGCTTTGTCACCGGTGACCGTCATCGGGCCGGCAGAAGCAAAAAAGCCTACAAAAGAAAATCCCGACATGGCGTTTTGCCACATTGGCACAAAGTTCGCCTTGCCTGTGATGCCGTCACCGGTACCTGGTAGCGCCCATGTGGCATCATCGCGCCAGTTGGCAGCCCAGGCTTCGGCATCGAAGCGCATGACGGCATCATTGTAAGATTCGACCAATTCGCGAATTGCGAGGCGGTCTTCGACGGGTCCTGAACTGATCATGATTTCCTCCCGGAAAGATGGTTGATGGAATTTCAGACTTAATGACAAGGTAGCCGGAAACAGGTGCGTTGCACAGGGGTTGACGTTAACTGGGCGGGCGTCTGTCCGAGTTGAAAGGGCAGGTTTTGGGTAAAAAGATGGACTATCGGAACAAACGGGTGCTGGTTACGGGTGGCCACGGATTCATTGGCCGACCACTTGCCGTTCGGCTGGCAGCTTCTGGCGCGGAAGTTCTGGCGGTAAGCAGAAGCGATCACCCAGATTTTGCAGGCGTACGCTCGGTAGCTCTCGATCTTTCGGATCGCATGGCTGTCGATGATCTCTTCTCCATGTTTCGACCGGATATCGTGCTGCATCTCGCGAGCCTCGTAGTTGGTACGAGATCGCCTGAAGTCGTTCTACCGATCTATCACAGTAACTTGACCAGCACCGTTAATTTGCTGATGGCTGCCAACTCCCATGGCTGTGAACGGGTGGTATTGACGGGGTCTCTCGAAGAGCCAGATCCGGATATGGGCTCTCCCATTCCCAGCTCTCCTTATGCCGCAGCCAAGGCGGCCGCATCTGCTTACGGGAGGATGTTCCACGCCCTATTTGGGCTATCTGTAGTGATTCTGCGAGTGTTCATGGTGTACGGGCCCGGGCAGGCAGACCTGAAAAAGCTGGTGCCATATGTGATCACTACCCTTGATCGAGGCGAGGTACCAACTTTTTCCAGCGGCACCCGGGAGGTGGACTGGGTGTATGTAGACGATGTCGTTCGCGCCTATGAACTTGCAGGGCTCGTGCAAGGCGCTGACGGTAAGACCATCGATGTCGGGAGCGGCACATTTACCAGCGTCCGGAACGTCGTGGAGAAGCTGTTTTTGTTGATGAATGTGGCGAAACCACCGGTCTTCGGGGGCGCACAGGATCGAGTGATGGAGCAGGTACGTCTGGCGAACGTGGAAACCGCTGCGCGAGTCCTTGGATGGGCGCCTAGAGTTTCATTGCAGGACGGGTTGGCGATGGCAGTCCGTTCTTATAAGGAGGTTAAATGAAAGGGATTCGCCCGCAGCAGATCGCGACTGTCGTCAAACTTTCGAAATCGTGGGCGCTGACGACTCTCCCCGGATTCTACCCGCGACCAAGACTAGAAGGGACCGACCGATGAGTACGCTACTGTCGATCAACAACTATTACTACGTGCGGGGTGGAGCGGAAGTCGTGTTTCTCGAACATAACCGGTTGTTCGAGAAGGCAGGATGGAACGTGGTGCCTTTCAGCATGCAGCATCCGAATAACCTGTCCAGTGAGTGGGCGCCTCATTTCATCGATGAGCTCGAATTCGGCGGTGCGTACAGTCCCTGGCAGAAGATCCGAATGGCAGCTAAAGCGGTGTATTCAACGGAAGCGCAGGAAAAAGTTGGCGATCTGATCAATAGGGTCAAACCTAAACTTGCCCACGCACACAATATCTATCACCACTTGTCACCGGCAATACTTCGAACCTTGCATGACGCGTCCGTGCCTGTAGTGCTGACCTTGCACGATCTCAAGATTGCGTGTCCGTCGTATCACATGCTCTCAGCCGGAGAAGTTTGTGAGAGATGCAAAGGAGGGAAGCTGCGCAATGTGGTAGTGCATCGCTGTATGAAAGGCAGTGTTGCATTGAGTGGGCTGGTTTGGCTCGAGGCCACGCTGCATCGCGCTCTGAATACCTACCTGGATTGTGTCGACCGGTTTGTCGTGCCGTCACAATTTCTGTTAAACAAACTAGTGGAGTGGGGGTGGCCGAGAGAGCGGTTCCTTCATATCCCGAACTTCGTCGATGCGCATAAGCTGGTACCGAACTTCCGACCCGGCGAATACTTTGTCTATGTGGGCAGGCTGTCGAAAGAAAAAGGGTTGGACACGTTGATTCGTGCGGTTGCAAAAAGTGGGACCAAGGGGCTAGTAGTCGGGACTGGTCCCATGGAGCAGGTATTGAAGGGGCTCGTGCAGGACCTGGGCGCTGACGTGAAATTTGCTGGCTATCAGACCGGTGACGCCCTGCACGACTGCATTCGCGGAGCGCGCGCACTGGTTCTGCCGTCTGAGTGGTATGAAAACGCCCCGCTGTCCATTCTCGAAGCCCATGCGCTTGGCAAACCGGTCATCGGCGCAAAAATTGGTGGCATTCCGGAGATGGTGCTCGAAGGGGTTACAGGTCACACCTTTGCCAGTCGCTCGGTCGATGAACTGGCTGCGCTTCTCCAGCAATATGCTTCGACAAATGAGGCTGAAGTCGTGAGGCTTGGGAAGGAAGCTAACAGGATCGTGTTGTCGGATTACTCTCCGGCACGCTATGTCGAATCAGTCCAGAAACTCTATCGGGAACTATCAGGCTGAAGCGGCCTGTCGGAGTACTTTCACCGTCTGGCAAGCAATCGGCTGCCAGTCGTATTTCTCTCGAACAAATTGCCGGCGTTGTTCTCGTTCGACATCACCTAATGGAAGCGCGGCGAACTCAATTAGCTTTTCGGCAAGTTCTTCGGTATCGCCGAGATGAAAGTAGTGGCTGGTGTCGAGGCTCACTTCGAGGTTGCTCGGAATATCGCTGACGATGGAGCGAAGCCCATAACTCAGTGCTTCCAACAAGGCGATGGGCAGCCCTTCGTGAGACGAGGGCAGGACAAAAATACCCGCGTGTGAGTAAAGTTGGTGCAATTCCTCACCGGACCGGTACCCTGCCATCACGATGTCCTTCGACCGGGACGCCATTTTCTTCAGCTTGGTTCCGTAGGGGTCGCCTTCCCGTGTACTGCCAACCAAAACCAGCTTCCAGCCTCGGATGTTCGCTTTCAGGAAGCCCTCTATCAAATCATGCTGTCTTTTTTCAGGTACGCACCGGCTCACCTGGATGACATAACGTCCCTTTTCCAGCCCCATTCTACAAAGTTGGTCATGGGCCAGGACTGGAGGGGGGAGACGTACCCCGTTGGGAACGAGCCAGCTCTGCTGGTGAAATTGCTTCTCTACCCATTCCCTGATGACCTGAGAAACCACTATTCGCTCATTCGCAAATTGCATGCCGAATTTCTCGCCAAGACGGAGCATCATCTTGGCGAAACCACCCCAGCGCTCTCTGTCATAGTCGAACCCGTGATGAGTCACGACGACGTGTACCCCGAACAAGCGAGCACTTGGAGTGACCAGCGCTGGCCCTATGGCATGTATGTGCAGCACATCGGGTCGTTTGATGATGGCGTAGATCACCCCGATGCACGAATGCAGGATGGTTTCGAGCCAATTCATCTTGGGCGCCCACAACCAAGTGACTTTGATCGCAGATGGCCAGTCGTAGCGGGTATTCCGGTACGTTGACCTGCCCAAAACCTCGACGGAATGACCTTCGGCAGCGATCAAGGGTACCAACTCCTCGACATGGCGCTCAATTCCGCCTTCGCATCCGGGGCCTCGGGTACCGAGGACCAGAATGCGTAACCGCGAATCTGCGTTTGCCTGAGAATTTGAATGGGCTAGTTGCAAAATGCCTTCCTTGGACTGCCTTGGCTTCCGAACCTGACTCAACAAAGTAACTAAAAAAGAATCATGCCGATGCCGATATCAATCGGGCCGAGCGAGCTAAATCGGCTACAATTCTACCTCCCAAAATCAGAATGTCGTTAAGCGTTTTGTGAACGAAACCCCAATCTTGGCAATGATTTTGGACGAAGCAGCGCTTCCTTTGGCTGACATCAAGAAAGGAAATCCTTCGCGCGGCTCGTGCCAGCTGCGAACACACCGGCTCTATACCTTGTGGTGAAAAGTATCCTGTCGTTCGTGCACACGGACGGAATGGTGGCGGTCGCGTGGAAAAAGTCGTTGGTGTGAGTCATCGCGAGCCACCACGAATAGTCTCTGTGATAGAAAGTTGATCTCAGCAATGGAGTACGGCTGATTCGAAGGCGGCAGCCGTGTCCCTCTTTGCACTGAATATGGCCCCGCGCTTGCCAAACCGCCTCATTTTTAGGCCAGACCTTGTCTGGACTCGTCCCCCTGCTTTCTCCGAGGTATGCTCTTCTGACGTGAACAGGGAGATGAGCCATGGTGATGCAGGCGGGTTTCCAGACGATTGGCGTGAACAGCCTCACGCCGCACATCGGTGCCGAGATTCAAGGCGTTGATCTTTCGAAGCCGCTTGATAATGAGCAGTTCAGCGAAGTGTATCGAGCGTGGCTTGACTGGAAGCTGGTGGTGTTTCGCGATCAGCATCTCACACAAGATCAGCACAAGGCTTTGGGTCGAAGATTTGGTTCGCTGCACGTGCACCCGATGCAGCACAGCTACGGCGGCGATCCGGAAATTCTCAGGATCAAAACCACGAAGGACTCGCGATATACGGCGGGTGAGGGCTGGCACACCGATGTCACCTGCGACGAGATACCACCCATGGGTTCGATGCTCTACATCACGCAGACACCGGAAGTCGGTGGTGGGGATACCTTGTTTGCCGACATGTATCTGGCCTGGGAGCTTCTGAGCGATACGATGAAGGGGATGCTTGCTGGCCTGACGGCGGTACACGATGGCGCGCTGCCATTTCTCTCCTCCTATCGGGTCGCGCCGCCAGATGGCAAAGAGTACCCGCGCAATGAACATCCATTGGTAATCGCGCATCCTGAAACGGGTCGAAAGGTGCTGTATGTGAACTCCGGGTTTACATCGCACATCAAGGGGCTGGCGCCGGCGGAAAGCAAGGCCATCCTCCAGTTCCTGTTCAACCACATTGCGACAACGCCGCGACTGTACTGCCGAGTGGAATGGCAGCCGAATACGCTCACCTTCTGGGACAACCGATGCACACAGCATCATGCGGTGTGGGACTACTTCCCGCATTCACGTTACGGTGAGCGCGTGACCATCGTTGGCACGCAGCGACCGAAGGCAGCCTGAAGGCAGCCTGGGAGAACAGCGTGGAGAGGCGCGGTTTTACTGCTTCCAGACCTGTTTGCCACCAAGCCAGGTTTGCATGATGGGTACGTCCATCAGTTTGTCAGGATCCAGCATGAGTGGATTCTCACCCAGCACAACGAAATCGGCGAGTTTGCCGGGTTCAAGTGATCCCTTGAGCTTGTCCTCGAACGTCAGCCAGGCACCCAGTCTGGTGTAGCCGGTCAACGCTTCCTGGATCGAAAGCGTCTCGTCCTTTCCATACACCTTGCCGGACATGCCTTTTCTGGTAACCGCAGCACGAATGCCGACCATGGGACCCAGTGGCAGGATATCGCTCGACAAGGCTACGAATACGCCCTGTGACATGGGCGATCGCAGGGGATTGTTGGAGCGAAGTTCGTCTTCACCGAGGTATGCCGCGTAGCGGCCTTCGAGCGTCCAGGTGAAATTGGGTTGTTGTGTTATGCCTATCTGGTTGGCGGCCATCAATCGCATCGTCTCGTCAGACGGACGAATCGTGAAATGATTGAGGTAGTGCCGATGGTTGGCACGAGGACTTTCCTGGACCACCTGAGCAAGCTGCGAAACAACCAGCTCGATGGCTGCGTCGCCGATGGCATGTACCCCCAGTTGCCAACCAGCACGATGCGCTTCTTCAAGTGTCCGCAGCAGCTCTGCTTCGCTCATGGTCAGTGAGCCGCGATATTCCCCCATGCCCTTGTAAGGCTTCTTCGTAAAGGCAGCGGGACCGGTGAAACCACCATCCGCAAACACCTTGATGGCGCCGAGGCGCAGGTGTTCATTACCATCACCCGTCTTGCTGCCAAACGTGGCCATGCGCTGTGTGCCTTCCCAACGAACCTGCACAGCGGCGCGAGGCAACGTGCCTCGATGTTCAGCGTAGATGCGCTGCCACTCCGGGTAGTGGTCGATGGCGTCCGCGGCCTGGACGATGCTGGTGATGCCGAGTTTGAAGAGGTCGCGCAGATTGTTGATAAAACTGTTTCGGACGATGTCATCGGTGGCCACGGGTGCCAGGTCCAGCAGTATCTCGTGCCGCTCGCGGATGATGCCGTTGAGGCGTCCGTCATCGCCTTTTTCGATGGTGCCACTTTCCGGTTGAGCGGTGGTTTCGTCGATTTTCCCGGCAGCCAGGGCGGTCGAATTGAAGACCGCACTGTGGCCACCGGCACGTGTAAGACCAACCGGATTGTCCGGCGCGGCGTCGTCAAGATCATCGCGCAGTGGACGACGCTGTTCGGCGAGCACGTCCTCTGACCAGCCATAGCCGGTAATCCAGTGCCCCTTGGGTAACGCCGCTGCTTTTTCCCTGACCAGCGCGGTGATCTCGACAATGGAGCGAACCTTGGAGAGATCGATGTACCAGGGCGGATTACCGCTCAGGTGCGTGTGTGTGTCGATGAATCCAGGCATGACAAACTGGCCGTTGAGATCAAGCGTTTGTCGTGCGTTGAAATGTTGCGTGAGGTGCTCGCCACCTACAGCGATGATCCGGTCCCCGCGTATCGCCATGGCAGAAGCCATGGAAAAGGCATGATCAATTGTCGCAATCCGGGCGTTGTGGATCACGAGATCGACATCTTCAGCAGCGAATGACGCAGTGGCAGGGTGCAGGCTGGCCAGCAACAGGCAGATCACGCGTGTGAATAGACGTTTGTGATTCATGCTCTTTGTTCCCAAATCATTCCCCGCTCGTGTCGAAACAAGGTCCGTTCGATCCCAAAAAAAAGGCCGGCATGTGCCGGCCTTTCTCTCACGTCACATGACTAGTGTCATGCAAGTGAATTCCTCACTAGAGATTCACGCCCAGTTCAAGTCCCCACTGGAGCGGTGCGCCGTACATCGTGAAGTTCCAGAGTGCGCCCACCGAGTTGGCGGACACTCTGTACTCTTCATTCAGCAGGTTTTTGCCATACAGCGTGGCGTAGTAGCGATCTTCCGCGTCGTGCCAGGTGATGTTGGCGTTCACCAGAATCCGCTCTTCAAACTGAGTGAAGGTGGGATGTCTGATCACACCACGAGACGCTGCGCTTTCATCCAGCGGGCTCATTTCGTACTCGGACTGGAAGTGGCCATTGACGACGAACGTTAACGAATGACCGGAGTTGAGTACCAGATCGTAGGCACCTTCGACACCAATCTGCCACTCGGCAGCGAATGGAATGTCGAGGCTGGTCAGATCGAGCGTACCGATCGTATTGTTCACGAAGAAATCGAACTTCGTGTACTCGGCATCCAGGAAGCCCACGTTGGCCTTGATCTGGAATGCATCCGTCAGGAGCCACGTCGTCTCAAGCTCGAAACCCTTGGACTCCGATTTGCCGGCGTTCAGGGTGATCGTTTCTTGTCCCGGTGTGCCGTCTGCGTTGGTGAAGCGGAACACCTGGTTACGCTGCAGATCCTCGAACTTGGTGAAGAACACGGCTGCGTTCAGGCGCAGGCGGCCGTCCAGCAAGTCACCCTTGTAACCGACTTCGAAGTTCATGTTGGTTTCAGGGTCATACGCAAGACAGGTAACAACCTGGGAACAGGTTTCAGCGAAACCACCGGACAGGAAACCCGTGGACACACTTCCGTACAGCAGTTGTTTGTCGTCGAGTTCGTAGTCGAGCACTGTCCGCCACGTGATCTCGTCCCATGTTTCCTTGGTATCGACCACGAAGGCGTAGGCAGAGTCAGGCAATACTGCATCGCGCTGATTGATCTGGGAACCTGTCAAACCTGCACGGCTGACGCGACCTGAGCCGACGTCGAAACAGCTCGGCGAAGCCAGTGCCGCGGCACCGGTGAGACCACCCGCTCCACGTGCATCAAACGCTTCGGTGAACTGGTTGCATGGACCACCACCGCCGGTCGGTTTAATGAATTCCTTCTTGTCCTGCGTCCAGCGCATACCGGCTGTGAGGCGGAACTTTTCGGCAAATTCATAGGTGCCGTCGACATAGAAGCCGAGGGAGTCGCGATTCTGTTCAACGCGGCCGTGCCCTGGGTCACCGGTGAAGTTACGCGTGTTGAAGAAGTTCAGGAAACCGCGGGTGTCCACACCACCTGTCGGTATCAAGCCAGTCAGGCCAACCGTCGAATAGGCTCGGAAATCAAGGTCATCGGTTGCGTACACGCCACCTGCGATGAAGTTGAACGGGCCATCAAACTCGGACTGCACGCGGATTTCCTGCTGGAACTGCTCGCGCTCGAGGTTTCGGGTTGCATCGAACAGCGAGACGAACGCCTCACCGGTGTACGTGGACGGCAAGGTTTCCTGCTGTTCACGATATCCTGTGATCGACTTGATCGAGAACTGGTCGAAAGTTATCTGCTGGTTCAAATACAAGCCGTTCACGCTGACGCGGTGGCCATCACGAATGTTGATGCCGTTGCCTTGCTGGCTCATGCCGGTGCTGAAGGGTTTGTTACCTACACCTGCTTGATGAATGCCCGGGAAGCCGAGCAGCGGCAACAGGAAGCCTTCACCCGCTGGTGTTTCGTTGATGCCTGGAGGGGAATCTGAGTTGTCGTCGATCTTTTCGTAGACCGCGTAGGCTTCGTACATGTCGTTTGGTTGCCACAGCAGCTTGATCTTGCCGGCAAAGGTTTCCTTGCCACCCAGCCGCTCACCCGCGCCCGCAGTGGGACGATTGAGGATTTCCGGAGGGATCAGGGATGCAGGAATGCCAAGGAATCCATTGCGCAGCGTCGACGTATCCTTGTCGTTGGTGTAGAACCCGTCTTCCTGGCTGTAACTGCCCGCGAATCGCAAGCCGAGCTGACCTTCGATCAGCGGAATGTCGACGCCTGCCTGCAGTTTCTTGGTATCCGCGCCACCCTTGTAACCACCCATGCCCACACGAACGTCGGCACCGAACTCTTCGAGGTCCGGACGGATGGTAGTGACCGCGATCATGCCGCCGGTACTGTTCTTGCCGAACAGCGTGCCTTGCGGACCGCGGTAGATCTCTACCTGCTGGATGTCGTACAGCTCAACCAGCTGGGATTGCACGTGGTTCAGTGCAAATTCGTCGATCATGATGCCGACGCTGGGATCCTGCGTGGTCAGAATCGAGATCGAACCTGTACCGCGGATACCACCGGCCAGCGCGTTGAAGCCGGTCTGGTTGGTCAGCGTGACGTTTGGTGCGAGGTCGGCCACTGCACGGATGTCGTTGGCGAATGA
>CAMDVY010000063.1 GCA_945878745.1 Klebsiella pneumoniae
TTTGAACCTGGGTGCCCGCTACGATTTCCCGGCCATGGCTATCGGCAACTTCTCGGCGATGGTGGGTTACGCTTACACCAGCGAGATGGTGCTGACCGTACCGAATGATGTCGGCTTTGATCGTCAGCCGGTTGGCATGTGGAATGCCCAGCTCAACTGGGAGTCCGCCGATGGACGATTCAGTGCATCGCTGTGGGGCAAGAACCTCAACGATGACGTTGAACGCCTGGGTGGCACACCGGTCGCAACCCTGTTCGCTTTCGCAGCACCGACGCAGCCTCGAGAGTATGGTTTGACCGTCAAGGCCAGTCTGGGCAGCAACTGAACCGTTAGACAAATCCGGCGCACGGCTCCACGACGGGGCCGCAACCCGGCTGCATCGATGAAGGCTGGTGATTCGCCGGCCTTTGTCCTGTCTGTTGATGAGATCCTGGTCAGGGATCTCGTTTTACCCACGCGCCATTAGGCAACAATCAAGACCTGCATTGAACTAGCCAAGGGCTTTCAGTACGATCCACGACTTTTTCGCGGCGTTCCCGCCCATACTTATTGATGCCCGTGCCTGTCGAATAATGGCACGGGCATGATTTCTGATTCACCAAGACGACCTCCCTCGGGAAGGAAGTGGACATGTCCGATTCGAACTCTTCACATCTCATGCAGACCTATGCTCGCCTGCCCGTGGCATTTGAGCGCGGTCAGGGCGCATACCTCGAAGACACGAATGGCAAGCGGTACCTCGATGCACTGACCGGTCTCGCCGTGGCAGGGCTTGGGCACGCGCATCCACGCGTCACTGCAGCGATTGCCGAACAAGCCGGGCGCGTACTGCATACCTCGAACCTCTACGGTATTCCCAATCAGGCAAAACTCGCGGACAAGCTGTGCGCAGTATCTGGCATGGATCGTGTGTTCTTCGGGAACTCCGGTGCCGAAGCCAACGAAGCAGCCATCAAGATCGCGCGTCTGCATGGACACGCCCGCGGCATCAAGCGCCCCACCATCATCGTTACCGATGAGAGTTTCCACGGACGAACCATGGCAACCCTCACAGCAACCGGAAACCGCAAGGTTCAAGCCGGATTCGAGCCGCTGTTGCCTGGTTTTGTGCGTGCGCCGTTCAACGATGTCGAAGCCATCGTTCGCATCGCAGAAAACGAAGACGAGATCGTCGCCATTCTGGTTGAACCCGTGCAGGGCGAAAGTGGCATCAACATACCAGCGGATAACTACCTTTCCCGGTTGCGCACGCTGTGTGATGCGAACAACTGGCTGTTGATGCTGGATGAAGTTCAAACCGGTAACGGTCGCACAGGTACCTACTTCGCTTACCAGCAGAGCGGCATCATGCCGGATGTGGTGACCACCGCGAAGGGACTCGGTAATGGCGTACCCATCGGGGCCTGTCTGGCGCGTGGCGCCGCCGCTGATCTCATGCAGCCAGGCAATCACGGCAGCACCTTTGGTGGCAATCCACTCGTCTGTGCAGCCGCTATCGCGGTCATTGATACCATCGAATCCGAAGGGCTCTGCGCGCGAGCGACTGAGCTCGGACACCGCATCATTGAAGGCCTGAAGCAGAATCTGAAGGGCAACAACAATATCCGAGAGATTCGTGGCAAGGGTCTGATGCTGGCTGTTGAATTCACAAACGACTGCACACATCTGGTCCGGGCTGCGCTGGACGCGGGGATGCTGATCAACGTCACTCACGGCAATGTGGTCCGTTTGTTGCCGCCGCTGACTTTGACCAATGCTGAAGCTGATGAACTGGTCGAGCGGCTGTCCAGCTTGATCAATCGCGTGTGACATGGGCAAACGTGATTTCCTGACCCTGTCGAGCTTCTCCATAGAAGAACTCCGGCAAGTCCTCAATCGATCGCACGAACTCAAGCGCCTGCAGACCGCCGGTGTGCTGCATCAACCCCTGATCGGCAAGACTGCCGCCATGATCTTTGAGCTGGCCAGCACACGCACTCGGGTGGCGTTCGAAGCGGGTATGCACCAGATGGGGGGGCACACCATCTATCTCGACCCGCTGGTCAGCCATCTCGGACGCGGCGAACCGATCCCCGATACTGCGGCTGTACTGTCAGGCATCGTTGATGTGGCAATCATTCGTTGCCTGTCGCAAGTCAGTATCGAAGCGTTCGCCCGGCATGCCAGCATTCCTGTCATCAACGCGATGACCAGGAGCGGACATCCGTGTCAGCTCCTGGCTGACATTCAGACATTTGAAGAAATTCGCGGACCCATCACAGGGCGATGTGTGGCCTTCATCGGCGATGGCTACAACATGTGCAATTCGTACATGGAAGCATCGTCGTTGTGGGGCTTTGAACTACGCATCAGTTCACCACCTGGTTTTCTGCCGGACCCGGCACTGCTGAAAGACAACCCACGAACAAAGATTGTTGGCTCTCCCCAGGAAGCTGTCAGGGGCGCAGATCTGGTGGTCACCGATGTGTGGTCATCCATGGGACACGAAAAAGAAGCCGGTGATCGCAAGGCGGCGTTTGCGCCTTATCAGGTCAACGAGTCATTGCTGGATCTGGCCAGCAAGGACGTGCTGTTCATGCACTGTCTGCCCGCGCACCGCGGCGAGGAAGTCAGCGAAACACTGCTGGAAGACCCGCGCAGTGTCGCTTTTGCCGAAGCCCACAACCGTCTGCACAGTCAAAAAGCGCTGCTCGAGTTCCTGCTCACCTGAGTTATCCCCGAACAAGTCGCTCCTGCGGCTCGTTCGGTGCTCCCGCAAACAGGTCCTACGCCTGTCCTACAAAACCAGTCGTGACAACTCGCAGGGCTTTTCGATGCAGTATCCCTGTGCGTAGTCGACACCAATATCCTTGAGCGCTGCGAAGATCGCGTCGGTCTCGACGTACTCTGCAATCGTCTTCTTGCCCATGTAGTGGCCGATTTCATTCATGGATCGAACCACCGCCTGATCACCTGGGGTCGAGATGATGTCCTTGACGAAAACGCCGTCGATCTTGACGTAGTCGACCGGCAAGGTCCGCAGGTAGGAATAAGACGACAGTCCCGTTCCAAAATCATCGAGAGAAAAACGACATCCGATGATCTTCATTCGATTCATGAACTCGACGGCATTGTCGAGATTGGCAATGGCCGCGGTCTCCGTAATTTCAAAGCACACCTTGGACGTGGGTGCCTGCGTGCGCGAGAACTGGTCCAGCACAAAGTCCGGGAACGTCTCATCGTTGACCGAGTGCCCGGACACATTGATTGAAAAACCACCAAAGTGATCGAGTCGGCTGCGATGGTCTGCCAGCCAGGTGAACACCCTTTCGATCACCCAACGATCAATGACCGTCATCCGGTTGTAGGTTTCAGCCGCCAGAATAAAGTCAGATGGAGGCATCACCTCGCCGAGTTCGTCTCGCATGGTGAGCAGAATCTCGTAGTGACCTTCAGTGCGTCGATCCGGATTGCTGATCGAGGCAATACGCTGACAATTCAGTATCAGCCGGTCTTCGTTGATCGCCTTGTCCAGCTCGGCCACCCATTCCATGACACCACGCCGGCGCAGCATGCGGGCATCACCCAGTTCGTATTCCTTGACACGGTTACGGCCTGCGTCTTTCGCCGCATAACAGGCTTCGTCCGCATATTGCATGACGCTGTCGACTGAATCGGTGGACTGGTCAATGAACACCAGACCAATGCTGGCACTGAGGGTATAGGTCCTGCCCTGCCAGACGAATCGCTCTCCTCTAATGGCGCTGAGTACTTCATCAGCCCGCTTGCGCGCATCGACATTGGTAACGTTGGTGAGCAGAACACCAAATTCGTCACCACCCAGTCGAGCGACGCTAGCCGGTAATCCTTGCAACGGTTTGGCGATAGTTGCTCCCATGATCTTCAACAGTTCATCACCTGCGGTATGGCCGCTGGTGTTGTTGACGATCTTGAATTGATCGAGGTCAAGGTAGAGCAGTGCATGTTGTACGCCAGTCCGCCGAGCCTGCGCAATCGCGCTGTCCACCGCGCGCTCGAATTCCTTGCGATTGAGCAATTGCGTGAGATCGTCGTGACTCGCCTGATAGGCCAGCTGACTGTGCATGTTTTCCAGCATTCGCTGCGAGGCTCGTTCCATCAACGGCAGATCAAAATCCTCGAGCATGGTGATCTTGCCTTCGAACAGGTTCTGGGCCATCGCGCGCAGATCAAGCTCCCGGTTTTTTACACCTCGTCGATTCACCAACGCAAAGGACCCGTTGGCATCACCCACAAAGGCGATGGTGAGAATGACCGGGCGCCCTTCGACGTCGCTGGCCGCCAGCCACTCTCCCACCTGAATCCGCCGCGCCCGCGCCAACGCCTTGGAAAAGTCCTTGCGAACCCCTTCATCATCACTCTGGATTTCCGGATTCAGTTCCGGCAGCAGACCGTCAAAGGACAGCAGTCTTTCCATTCCGCCGACAGCAACATCCTCGAAGACAACCGGCGTCTTCTTGCCAGCAGTATCTCCCACCAGTGCAGCCGACAGTTTCATGATCAGCGGCGTTCGTTTGCCTGGATCGAAGGAAATGCTGTTGAGCCCCTCCACCACCCGCTTAAGCAATTCGTCGGGATTGACGAACTCGGCGTGCTCCGGGCGCAATGCGCCGGATAATTGTCCGAACATCTGGTCAATGATGGCCAGTTGATCGCGCCATTCCGACGATTCAGGACCTTTGCGCAGATGCGTGTGTACCAGCAGATTTCGCCAGCCTGGATTGAGCAGATCCATCAGCAGCGTCGGGACCTTTCGGTTCTCGAAGCGGGCATTCATCTCATCCAGTACCGTGCGACGCGCTCGGGCCAGTTTCTGCTGTCCCTCGCTGGCCTTGATGGTGCGCTCTACATTGCCTCGATAGGATTGGGTCTGTCGATCAAGCAGTGGATGCAGTTCGTCCACAACCTGTTCAATGACGTCGGGATTCTTGTCGTATTCGCGCACCACCCGCTGCAGCAGTTCATCCACACGAACGCCGACTTCACGGTCAATGCCCTCTGGCACATCGGTCGCATTCCCCAACCGCGCGAGCTGGTTCAGCATCTGGACTGCGCTGTGCGGACGATCAGCTTCATGACGGAGAAATTCAGGGTCGCGCGCCGCCAGCTTGTTCAACGTGACTTCCAGCCGACGCACCCAATCGCGTATCCCGCCGGTGATGAAGCGGTCTTCGGAGATCGAGTCAACCAGCCCTTCCATCAACTCCAGCGTGTCGTAGTCTTCCTCCGACAACAGTTTGCGGCCGCCATGCCGAGTCTTCAGCACATCAATCAGGCGCATCCGCATTCGCCGATCTGACGCTGGGGATCCTTCGGCTTCCTGCTCGACACGAGCCAGCGCCTCCATGATGTCATCCGTATTGAGGAGATCAGCGCGCCGAGTGTCGGGTTTGGCGAGCATGTCATCCACAGATGCGCCCATGCGTTCCCGGGCACGACGACGCAGTCCAAGCAGGCTGCGCGCAGTGGAATAGACCTTCTCACCAACCCCTTCATGCGGCTGGAAGGGATTGAAATCCAGCCGCCCCGCGCCGACCCCGTCTGCTGCCATCGCGGCATTGCGGACGCTGGCATCCATTTTCTGATAGGCCGCGGTATCGACCCGCACACCACTCGCCGTGCGGCGTATCACACTGGTCTGCAGCTTGCGTCGCATCTCTTCGATGGATGGAAACGCACCACTCTCACTCAGGACCTTGGTCAGAGCGCCATAAAGCGGTGCCAACACAGGCAGCATCGCTGACTCAAAAATCCGACAGAAGTCTTCGCGCACCTGACGACGCAGATCAAACCGACGCAGTACATCGTCGAAGACCCACATCAAGGTGGCCGGTCCGACCGGAAGCACATCCTTGTGGGACCATGGCCTCGACAGCAATCCCATCAGAGCTCTCAGATCCAGCAGCTCCTCCCCATACCGCTGTTCCGTCTTCGAAATGATCTCAGTGATCGACAACCATTCCTCGAACTGCTGTGTATCGACTATTTCCAGCTTCTGCGCATCGCCGGTCTGCCGACGACGGCGCTTCTCCAGCACCTCTTCGATGCGAGGCACCCGCTCGACCTGAGCAAGGATCTGGCCCGGAATTTCCTTGAGAAAATGTGCTTCATGACGCTCAAGTACATTGAGACCTTCGAAGTACATGAGCTGCACTGCGTTGGTACCGGCATCGCGTGCCTTGACCAGCAGTTCTTCCTTCCCGTACTTGATGAAATTGCTGGCCATTCGCTCAACGGCCCGTTGTGTCACGAGCTTGACGCGCCCACGAATCCGAACCGCATCACGTTCGTTGATCCTCTTGTCACGCAGAAAAGCTTCAGGGATCTCGGTGGCGAGGCGACGGATGCCTTCAACTTCACCATCCGCCGCAGCTGCCACGTCCCCACCTTCGGCGAGTGCCATGCCTGCGGCAACTGCAAAGTCCATCAAGGAACGATAAGCGGCCGGCGCCAAAGCACCTTCAGCGAACCGAACCCCCATACCCAGACCGTCTTCGGTCAGCCGAACGACGATCACCCGGGTTCGAAAATGCCGGATCCCTTCCCGCGTCGCGACCGAGAAGTGCATTGAAATTGATGCCTGTGGCGCAAAGCCGCTGGACTTTGCTCCGGTCAGACGCCCTGAGCCGGTGCCAACCAGCAACATGCCGGCTTCACAGAAATCACGCACCGTGCACAGCCAGGATCGACCTTGTTGTGGATGCGCCAGCGCGGACAGCTGAATGGGATGGCGTACGGACTGACGTCGATTCAACACAGGTGAACTCAAGAAGGTGACGGGATACGGGTGATGCGCCGGGCGAACATTACCTGATTCGCGAACCCGCAAACAATTGCATTGGCCGGGCGGGTCCGCCGCATGCACGCACTGACAGATAACCCGTCAAATTGTCGATGCTCATCGGGGCCGCAGGGCGCAACACCCCAATTCGACGTTTCGATTGAGCCAGAGGGCGCAGCCTTGCACGCCGGGAAAACCATGTTGCGTCTTGCGATCGCGATGAATCTGCTTTTTCAGCAATCGGTCAGGTCATGACAACCTGGTCACGCCCACCATGTTTGGCCTGGTACAGCGCCTGGTCAGCGCGCGCGAGCAACGCCGTCAAGCCCTCACCACGCCGATACGCCGTAACGCCACAGGAAACGGTGAACTGAACTGATCCGAGGTCGGACGGGGTGCGCAACGCTCGAGTGCGAACGCAGAGCCGCTGCGCCACGTTTCTGGCCCGTTCTGCATCTGCGCCGACCAGCACCAGCAGGAATTCTTCGCCACCCAGACGAGCCACATAGTCTGCAGATCGAACCAGGGATCCGGCGAGTTGCGCAAAGTTCTGTAACGCGAGGTCCCCACCGGCATGGCCGAATTGATCATTCACTGATTTGAAGTGGTCCAGATCGCAGTAACACACCGCCAGCGACGTACGCTCTCGATCAACGTAAGCGATTTCTCGCGCCAGAACTTCCATGACAAACCGGCGGTTGAAGACTCCCGTGAGTTCATCCTGAAAAACCGCTGTGCGCATGCGTTCGAGGTTTTGCTGCAATCCCTGTCGTTGCCAGACCAGCTGCCGATGCAGAGCGGCGATCTCGACG
Organism: Klebsiella pneumoniae; assembly: GCA_945878745.1. Lineage (GTDB taxonomy): Bacteria > Pseudomonadota > Gammaproteobacteria > Pseudomonadales > Azotimanducaceae > SYFY01. The sequence continues at coordinate 7,612 of CAMDVY010000063.1, forward strand.
CCACTGGCTACCATCGCCGCCAGTGAGAGGCTGAACAGACCGAAAGCAATCAGCTCCATTTGCACGTCCACGTCCGTTCCCTGGATCAATGCCACCAGAACGATGACGTACGTCAGCCACCCCGCCAATGCGCTGACGACCACTTCCAGCGGCGACAGTCGTGTCGACGCGAAGGCGATACCAATGAAGGGAACCGACAGGAGCAGAAATCGGGAAGGACCTGGCGTCAATAACGCCAGCGCAACCGCGCCAACGTTCAACCAGACGACACGCAGAGACGCCAGTCGCAAACCCAGATGGGAGACTGCATCCGGTGGAAACAGGACGAGAGCCAACAATCCGCCCGCCCACAGCAGCAGCAGGCTCTGATCAACACGTACATGGCCGACTTCTGTCTGCAGTTCAACCAGCTGCCAGCACAGTCCGATATACAGCAAGAAGCCAATCAGCCATACCGACAGCCGGACCAAGCGGGATTGCATGAAGGGGAGCACGATACTGCGATGCCTGCCGAACTGTTGCTGCAAATCAGGGTGACCGACATCCTAGAGAAGCTGACCCATATGGCGATGGCGGCCTTGTATTCGATTGTGCGAGCAGTGTTCGTTGATCCGGCTTTTGTGTGGTGGATCACACTAGTGACGCGAATGACCGACTCACGACACCAGGAGCGCCTGGCGCACCGCATGCTGCCACCCCTTCAAGTGGCGAGAACGATCTGAGGCAGCCATTTTCGGCGTAAACAGGGCGTCCTGCTTCCACAGCACAGCTGCCGTCGCGAGGTCCGGAAACAGACCGGCGCCTACAGCCGCCAGAATGGCTGCGCCAAGAACCGTCGTTTCGGTAACTTCGGGGCGCTGGACCGGTACCGCCAGCAGGTCTGCCAGGAACTGGCAGAACCACTCGTTGACGACCATGCCACCATCGACCCGAAGGGTTGCGACCGGCGCGCCATCTGCCTTCATCGCGTCAAGCAGGTCGCAGGTCTGGTACACCACGCTTGCGAGCGTAGCCGTGACAACCTCGGCGATGCCGGTATCAAGTGTCATTCCGGATAGCAGGGCACGGGCTTCCGGCTGCCAGTGTGGCGCCCCCAGGCCGGTAAATGCGGGTACCAGATAGACGCCACCTGTTTCACCCCCGGTCGCCCGACAAAACGCTTCGGTTTGCGCTGGATTACTGATGAGCTTCAGTTCGTCCCGCAGCCACTTGACCGCCTGCCCGGCGACAAAAATGCTGCCTTCCAGCGCAAATGTGGTTTGCCCGGCTACCCGATATGCCACCGTCGTCAGCAGATTGTTGTCCGAAGTCGGGGCGGTCAGGCCAGTATTGGTCATCACGAAACAGCCGGTACCGTAGGTGCTCTTGGACATGCCTGGGTGGATACAGCCCTGCCCAATCAGAGCGGCCTGCTGATCCCCGGCTACGCCGGTCACTGGAATCGGGGCGCCAAACCACTGGCTTTCAATGACGCCGAACTGGCCAGCACTGTCGACCACCGTCGGGAGGATCTCGCGAGGTATGTCGAACAACCCAAGCAGCCGATCGCTCCAGGCGCATTCATGAATATCGAAGAGAAGCGTTCGGGACGCGTTGGTCGGATCTGTCACAAAGCTGCGGCCACCAGTCAGGCGATAGATGAGAAAGGTATCGACGGTGCCAAAACAGAGTTCACCGCGCCGCGCCCGCGCCCGCAGCGCGGGATCCTGATCGAGCAGCCAGGCCAGTTTTGTGGCGGAAAAGTAAGGGTCCAAAAGTAGCCCGGTCAGTTCCCGTACCCAGGGCTCAACGCCGCGCGCCCGTAATTGCGCGCAGTGATCTGCAGTTCGGCGATCCTGCCAGACAATGGCATTGTGCACTGCCCGTCCCGTCGCCCGCTCCCACAGCAGGGTCGTCTCCCGTTGGTTGGTGATGCCAATCGCCGCGATGTCCTGCCCGGACCACCCGGCATCAGCCAACGCCGCGCGAGCCGCCGCCAGCTGCGTGCCCCACAACACCTCCGGATCCTGCTCAACCCAGCCACTGGCCGGGAAGCTCATGTCGAAAGTTTCTTGTCCCCGTCCTTTTACGTGCCCCGCTTCATCGACGACAAACGCTCGAGAGCTGGAAGTGCCCTGATCCAGGGCAAGCAGAAAGGTCATCTAAGGGCTCCGAAAGTCCAAACAAGCACCAATTTCAACCATCCGGTCGCAGGCTGCAACCAGCAGCTCAGGTCATGCCAATATCGCCCAGAGTTATCGTCCGTGATCACACAGGTTATCCACAGCTTTCTTCTTGCAAAACACGCCACGCCTCACTATCTTGTGGTCAGCTCGTTGAAAAACACTATATGTAGTGTTTTCCCTCCCTGATCGCCCCAATTTGTTACCGTTTTTCCCAAGGTCAGATATCCATGGAAAAAAGCGATAACTACGGTCGCGAATGGTGAATGGTCATTCAACAAGCTGGACGAAAACGCGCCCGACGCAAGCTGGACTACGAAAGGTGGACAGCAAAACGTAGACGACAAAAAACGTAGACGAAAATGAGTAGACGAAAATAAATAGACACAGCAGGAGCCGACCACGCTGCGGTCAACTCCAGCACCCGGAAGCATCGATAACGCAACAACCCCACCTGCGCAGTACCTCTGTACAGGGTAGTCAGGAGGTACGGCGAAGCCTCACCGGCAGAGGACTCTACCGGCAGTGGCACTGAGCGATGCAAAGAG
>CAMDVY010000064.1 GCA_945878745.1 Klebsiella pneumoniae
ACCCCTTTCGCCCGCTGCACGACATCATCGATAGTCGCCCGTGTGCCGTCTGCCCCGATCATGATGCCAATACGCATACTTAACCCTCCGGTTTGTAGAACTGAACCAAGGACAGGAGAGTACTGCATTTTCAGCGTTTGACGTATCGCTCACTGTGCCACCGCTGGAGTAGGCTAACCCGTGAATGTCGGGAGAAATGAAATGGCAGAAAAGCGCTTGAAACCGGTCAAGACCGTGCTCGATGCGGTGCGGGAAATCTGTCTGCACTTGCCGGAAACTACCGAGGTAATCTCCCACGGCTTCCCCAACTTTCGTGTTGCTGACAAAACCTTCGCGACGTTTTCGGTGAATCACCACGGCGACGGTCGTGTTGCCCTGCTGCTGGCGATGGGGCCAGGTGCGCAGCTCTACCATGTCACCATCGAACCTCAATACTATTTCATTCCGCCGTACGTCGGGTCACGTGGCTGGGTAGGCATCGAACTCAACAAGCGTTTATCGTGGAAGACCGTCGCCTTGCGGGTGTGGGAAGCCTATGAGTGGATCGCGCCGGGGCGACTGAAGGAAGCCATGCCCCCGGTCATTCGGATTACCGCACCCAAGCCGATGACGGCCGCGAATATTGATCCAATGAGCCCGGCTCGCATCCAGAAAACCCTGAAACGGCTTGCGTCCATCTGCCTTGCGCTGCCGGAAACAAGCGCGTCCACAAGTTTCGGCAATCCCGTCTGGGTGGCCGGCAAGAAGACCTTCGCACAGGCGTGGCGTTATGGAGGCCAGTTGAAACTGGCATTCTGGGTAGGACCGGATCGACAGGATGCGCTGATCATGGACCCTCGTTACTCCCTGCCCAACTATATGGCGCACAACGGCTGGATAGCGCTGGATGCTGAACACAGTGTGGATTGGGATGAGGTTGAATCCCTGGTGTTCGATAGCTACAGACACTTTGCGCTGAAGCGAATGCTGGACCTCGTATCGCATTGACCGGCCATTTTCCCGCCACATTGGGTCGGAGATAATCCAATCGGCGTCGCACCGGGCGTTAGATCAGGATTTGGAGGGGGAACCACGGCATACTTCGTTCGGACTCAACTCATTCAACTCATTCAACTCAGTCAACTCAGTCAACTCAGTCAAGAAGAGAGAAACGAACACATGATCCAGTGGAAGATTGGCGACGTCACCATCAAACGCGTCGTCGAAATGGAAATGCCGGTTCCCTACCATCCTGAACACAGTTTCATCAAACAGGCGAAACCGGAAGTGCTGCGCGAAATGCCATGGTTGTATCCACACTTCGTCACCGATGATGGTGCGTTGAAGTTGTCCATTCATGCACTGGTGGTCGAAGCGCCTGGTCTGCGGCTGGTTGTCGATACCTGTGTCGGCAACGACAAACCCCGTTCACTCCTGGGCGGTCAAGCGTTGCAAACCGGCTTTCTGCAAAGCCTGGCGGATGCCGGATGTCCAGCAGACACCGTCAACGCTGTCATCTGCACGCACTTGCACGTGGACCATGTGGGCTGGAATACGATGTTGGTGGATGGCAAGTGGGTACCAACGTTTGCCAACGCACGCTACCTCATCGGCAAGCAGGAGTTTGCTCACTGGAGCGCCGAAGGGGACGAAGAACAGCAAACCATTCTCGGTGACTCCATCAAACCAATCTTCGACAAAGGTCTGGTGGATCTGGTGGAGATGAACCATGTCATCTCACCGGAAATCCGGCTGACACCGACCCCCGGCCACACACCCGGTCACGTCAGCGTGCTGATCGAGTCGAGAGGTGAACGGGCGATGATCACGGGCGACATGCTGCATCATCCCTGCCAGTTCGGTCACCCGGAGTGGTCACCCAGCTTCGACAGTGATCCGGTCGCCGGCGCGGGAATGCGCCGGGTCGTGATGGAAACCGTTGCTGACCAGCCGATCCTTGTCATTGGCACTCACTTCGCGGCCCCTACCGGGGGGCATGTCCGTCGCGACGGCAACGCATTCCGCTTCGACGTCTGATTCACCCATTTCATTTTTCCCCTTGGGGCGCGCGTCGGCAGGCTGCAGGTTAACTCTGATCAATCAGACTTTCCCTGGCCTGCCGACGCCTCTTCCGCAACAAACCCTTTCCAGTTGCCCATGTAGTTGATGAACGTGGGGCTCAATCCTTCGTTGGCGAGGTACGCACGGCTTACGGGCGGTCGGCGCGGCATGAAACCAGGATTGGTTTGCAGCTGGGTTGGATAGTCGTGGTGAAGTATCGCCACCCGACCAAGCAATACGAAGTCTGCGCCATGCTCAAGCGCGCGCTCCGCATCGGCGGGATTGTGGATTTTCCCCGCAACACCCACAGGCACACCTTGTCGATCCAGGTCTGCAAACCAGCTGATGAGCGGTTGTGATTTGAAAGCCTCTTCTTCAGGCAGCTTGAAACAGTCCCACAGGGAGAGATCAAGATAGTCAATCAGACCGGAATCGATCAGCTGTTGTGCAAACACGCGGATTTCGCCCAGTTGCATGCCAAAGCGTTCCGGCGAGATTCGAATGCCCACATTGAAGTCCGGTCGGCACACCGCGCGAATGCCCTGCAGAATATCCATGATCAATCGACTTCGATTCGCCAAAGAACCACCAAATCGATCTGTGCGCTGATTTGTTTCCGGGCTCAGGAACTGGCACAGGATGTAACCATGCGCGCCATGCAGTTCGACGCCTTGAAAACCAGCCAGCTCGGCGCGTTTTGCAGCAGCAATGAAGTCAGCCCCGAGTGCTTCTACTTCCGTCGTTGAAAGGCCTCGCGCACCGGTTGACGGATCGTCTGAGGGGCATACCGGATCCTGCCCGACCAGGGCTTTTGGCGACCGGTTGCCAGCGTGGTGCAACTGGACGATCGCCAGGCTGTCATGGCCGTTGATGGTGCGGGCGAGGTCGGTCAGTCCTTGGACATGCTGCTCACCAAATATTCCGAGCTGACCAGGAAATCCCTGGCCAACCGCCTGAACATGGGCAGCACAGGTCATCGTTGCCCCAAACCCGCCCTTGGCGCGCAGCTTGAGCCAGTGGTGTTCCTCGTCGGATAACCGTCCATCTGCGTGACTCTGACTGTTGGTCAGCGGTGCGAGCATGAAGCGGTTCTTCATGGCAGGTCCTCGTGGAAAACTCAGCGGTTCAAACAGTCGGCTCACGGATGCTCCCGGGTTGAAAAAAGCGGTGCATTCTACATGCAGGATTCGTGTGTGGCAGGGCCTGGCCGACTGTGTTTACATGCCTCGACTTCGTGACCCGGGATTTTGCACCATGCCCTCCAACATCAGCTTATTGCGGGCTCTCCAGCCGTTGCTATTGATCACCGCTCTGGTATCACTCTCGGCCTGTGCAGGGCGCATGAGTGGCAGAGTGCATTGTGACAACCTGGTGGATGCTGCCTGGAAAGAACTGGACCTCGCCAAGGCGCAGGGACTCGATGGCACGGTGAGCTATACCAAGGCTGCGAGCCTCATCGCAGCTGCAAAGGGCCAGCAGGTGATCGAGCGCTTCCCCAGCTGCATCAACAAGGCCAGGCGCGCGCGGGTGTATATCACCGAATCGCGCGCAGGAAGGTAAGCCCAAGCCAGATCAGAGAGCCGGCTGCAGTGCTCCATGTGGGGATGCGTCGAGATCTGCCCAATGCAGGTTTACCGGCCCGCCGCAACTGAACAGGACAAACTCCACGCCGTCAGGTCCTGGCTCTTCCGGCCCATAACTGTAACCGCCCTTCACCTGGCGAATATCACCGGTGTAGTACTGTCCTTCAAAACCGAAGCGCATATCACCAGCCATGATGAAATAGAGCGTGTCGTAGTCGTGCCAGTGTTCTCCAGCCGTATAACTGGGAACAAATCTCGTCCGCAAGGCAGACAGGCCTCCTTCGAGAAGGACCTGCACAGGTTGTGTCGGCCGACCCACGGGGTCGACAAACTCCTGCCACGGCTTTGCTTCGCTGCCGATGTGCAGCGCATCGCTTTCTGGTTGGAGGTTCAGGGGCAAATCAAGTTGCGACCACGAACAACCAGATCCACCGGCAACAATCCTCAGCGCCTGCCTGCGCCAGACGAGATCACCACGACCCAGACGCGTACCATCCTCGAGTACCGCAGCGCCTGTCTGGACCAGCGCAAAGCCGGTGAATTCACTGGTGATACGCGGGCTCAATCGAATCGCCGATACGGGAAAAGGGTAGCTGAGCAGTGATTGTCGCTGTACGCCTGGGCTCATCGGCCGCCAATCCAGTTGGCCTGGTGAAATGTGTTGCCAGCTCATGCGAGTGATCCTCCGTCAACAGAAAGTATGGCGCCATTACAGTAGGTTGCCTTCACGCCCAGGAAGTAGATCGCATCAGCAACCTCATGCGCAGTGCCGGGACGCCCCATGGGGGAAACCATGTATCTCGTTGCTTCATTGGCAAACGGATTGAGCTCGGAATCGAGCACAGAACTCACCATGTCGGTATCGACAAACCCCGGTGCAATCACGTTGCTTCGCACACCAAAGCGCCCATAGGCCCTCGCCAGCGAACGGGTGAGATTGACGATGCCGGCTTTCGCAGTGGCATAGGTATGCGCATCGTCCATGCCCTTGAGACCACCACCGCTGGATACGTTGACGATGCTTCCGCTGCCTTGTGCGCAAAAATGCTGGAGCGCCGCATGACACAGGAAGTACACCGAATCCAGGTTGATACGAAGCACCTCGCGCCATTGATCGGCGGAGGTGTCCTTCAGCGCCGCCATGGAACCCGGGTTCGCCAGACCATAGTTCCAGCCAACGCCCGCATTATTGACAAGCCAGCCAAAACCGCCGAGACCACAGGCTCGCTCGACTAGCAATCGAGCCGTACTCTCCAGACCCACATCACCACTCACGGCACTGATGTGGTGCGAATGCTCGCCAGCCATAACAGCAGTTTCATCGATCGCCGACTGCCGCCGGCCGTTCGCAATCACATTGAAGCCCGCCTCTGCAAACCGCAGCGCACTGGCCCGGCCAATCCCGCTGCCGGCACCTGTGACGATCACCGTGCGTTGTTCTGTCAACTGATCATCTCCTTGAAAATCGGTTTGCCACACTCAGTCAAGCGCTGACAAAGACGCCTTGGTAGCCACCCTTACGTCATCAATCGCCTCGGAAATAGCCTTAACCGCTTCCGCACGCTCACCCAACGCAGACCAGTTGGCTTCCCACACTTCCTTCAGTTTCGCCACCCGCTGCTGCACCTGTTCGGTCTGCAGTTGCCCGAGGTCCGACAACATCAGCACGTGCGCCCAGCCCTGCCTCGGATTGCCCATCGCTGGATCCTTGTCGTAGTGCGCGAAAAAAACCACGCGCTCCAGATTCGCGATTTCACGGATCGTCTCGAATCCTGCTGCGCGCAGATTTCGATTGCCCTCGGTTGCTTCATTGCGCCATGCGCCATAGGCAAAACTGCTGCATGCAATGATGATCGAGAGCAGTGCAATCTGGTTGCGCCGCAGCTGAGCCATCAATCCATCCATCGAATTATTCCTGGTCCACTCATCCTGCACCATCATAGTTCAGCAGCCTTGCGGCCCGGTATGCCACTCGACCGATGCTCGAGAAGTCCGCACAATCCTGAGTTCCTGAAGGAGATAATTGATGACCACCGAATTCAAGGACCTTGAAGCCAGATTCCACGAAATCACGCAGCGTATTGTCTGGTGTACGGTCGCGACAGTGGATACCCAGGGTCGACCACGTTCCCGGATGCTGCATCCAGTCTGGGATGGCGCCACCGGCTGGATCGCCACCGGCAGACATTCGCACAAGGCCAAACATCTATTGGCCAACCCCTACGTGTCCCTGACCTACTGGGATCCGAAACACGAACAGACCATGATCGACTGCAAGGCCGAGTGGCAGGATGACCCGGAAACGAAGGCATGGTTGTGGAAACTGCTCAAGACCACACCTGAGCCGGTCGGCTACGATCCTGCCCTGTTCTGGCCATCCCATGAAGACGCGAACTTCGGCGCATTGAAGCTCACGCCATGGCGACTGGAGGTGTGGTCGCTGGCGGCGATGGCACAGGGCAAACCGGCTGATGTCTGGCGCCCATAGCTGTAATTGCTCCACACGGGCATAATCCCGCGCTTTTCGCTGACAGAGGATTCCATGGCCAAAGAAACTATTGCGATTCTGGGCGGCACCGGTGATCTCGGTACCGGTCTTGCCATTCGCTGGTCAAAGGCGGGTTACAAGATCGTCATCGGTTCTCGCACGATGGAGAAGGCCCAGGCGGCAGTCGAAGCGCTGAAAAAGATCAGCCCTCTGACACCGGCCGAAGCCATGGAAAATACCGCTGCGGCTGCCGCTGGCGATATCGTTGTGCTCACCGTGCCTGCGGAACACCAACTCTCAACCCTGGGCTCCGTGCAGCAACACCTGCAAGGCAAGATCCTCATCGACGTGACCGTGCCGCTGGTTCCACCCAAAGTTGGCACCGTGCAGTTGCCGCCCGAAGGCAGCGCAGGCAAACGCGCGCAGACGTTCCTTGGTGAAAACGTTTCGGTCGTTACCGCCTTTCAGAACATCGCGGCGCACTTGCTGCAGGAAGATGTACAGATCGAATGCGACGTTCTGGTCGCAGGCAATAAAAAAGCAGCCCGCGAACGCGTGATTGAGTTGATCACCGAAGCTGGCATGCGCGGTTGGCATGCTGGCCCCATCGAAAATTCCGCTGCCGCCGAAGCTCTGACGTCGATCCTGATCCAGATCAATCGCTCAGGCATCCTGTCGCACGCTGGTATCAAGATCGTCGGGCAGTCGGATCACTGACATGCCGATGCACGTCATCGCACTGGAAGGTCTGCCGATGGTTCAACCGGGTGATGACCTCGCCACCCTGTTGCTCAATACCATCGGTGAACTGGGTATCGAACTGGTCGATGGCGACATCTTCTGTCTGGCGCAAAAAATCGTATCCAAAGCCGAGGGACGTCAGATCAAGCTGTCCGATGTGACCGCCAGTCCTGAAGCGGAAGCGCTTGGTCTGGAGTCGGAAAAAGACCCGCGCATGGTCCAGTTGATTCTCGATGAGAGCACCGACATCCTGCGCAAGCGGCCCGGTGCGTTGATCGTTCGTCACAAACTCGGGTTTGTGGGGGCCAATGCGGGTATTGATCAGTCGAATATCGATCACAGCGCTGGCGAATCAGCTCTGCTGTTGCCCGTCGATCCGGATGCATCCGCCGCGAACCTGCGCGAGGACCTGATGAAGGCAGTGGGTCGCAAGCTCGCCGTCATCATCACCGATTCTCACAACCGACCCTGGCGTCTCGGCACCATCGGCTCAGCCATCGGGTCCGCAGGCGTACGTGTTCTCCAGGATCATCGTGGTGGACAGGATATCTTCGGTCGAGAACTCAAGGTCACCCTGATCAACCGCGCTGACGCGATCGCGACCGCAGCCACGCTCATGATGGGTGAAACGGTCGAACGCCTGCCTGCAGTGCTGGTTCGCGGCCTGCCCGCTGACGACACACAGGACACCGCCAGCCTGATCAATCGGCCGCTAGAAGAAGACCTGTTCCGCTGATGGGACGGTATCTGGCCATCACCGGTGGTGTCGGTGGCGCCAAACTGGCCTTGGGACTTGCGCATGTGCTCTCCCCCGACGAAGTCCTGTTTGTCGTCAATACCGGTGATGACTTCGAACACCTCGGGCTGACCATCTGTCCCGACATAGACACGCTCACTTATACGCTGGCGGATCTGTCGAACAAGGATCTGGGCTGGGGGAGAGGCGACGAGAGCTGGAATTTCCTCGAGACGCTCAATGCACTTGGCGGTGAGGCGTGGTTCAAGCTGGGCGATCGCGATCTCGCCCTGCATATCCACCGCACCCAACGATTGAAGCAGGGGGCAACCCTGTCCGAAGTCACAGCGGAGATGGGTAAACGTCTGGGAATTTCCCATCGATTCGTGCCAATGACCGATTCGCCGGTACGAACAATCGTCGATACGCCCGATGGGGCTCTCGCGTTTCAGCACTATTTTGTGAGGGATCGCTGCGCGCCAAAGGTCACCGGATTCCGCTTTGCTGGTATCGAGCAGGCACGTCCAGCACCTGCCATCCTTGACTGGCTCAACACGTGCGATGGCGTGATCATCTGCCCGTCCAACCCCTTTGTTTCCGTCGACCCGGTACTCGCAGTCCCCGGGATGCGGGAGGCGTTGTCGGAAGTACCCGTAGTCGCGGTATCACCGATTGTCGGCGGTACGGCGATCAAGGGACCTACCGCGAAGATGATGGCAGAGCTCAAGATTCCCGCCACTGCCGCCCAGGTAGCCAGCCACTACGCCGGTCTGCTGGACGGCTTTATCCTTGATGAAGCCGACCGAACGCTGCACGGAACACTAGGTGTGCCAACTGTAGTCGCTCAAAGTGTCATGCTAACGTTACAGGACAGGATTGATCTGGCTCGTGTTGCCCTGCGTTTCTTAAGCGACCTGAAGAGCCGATAAACCCTCCCTGCGGCAAGTCCGCGCCAGGAGCTACCAGTGCAGCCCGGTCAGTCTGCTAACGACGCATCTACACGTTCTACCGCACTTCCACCGGCTATTTGGGCAATTGTGCCGCTGAAAGGCCTGGAGCGCGCCAAACAACGGCTCGCCAGCGTACTGTCGGCCGAAGAGCGTCGATCTCTCATGCTGGCCATGGCAAGGGACGTCCTCACCGCCCTGGCCAGATCGACTCGACTGGCCGGTACGCTCATCGTCTCGCGAACCACTGAAGCAGATGCCCTCGCCCAGGCGTTTGGCACAGAACGGTTCGCAGAGCGTCCAGACGCCGATCTGTCCGAGGCGCTGACCCAGGCCGCCGCTTACCTGCACGATCAGCTTGGTGCCGACGGCGTGTTCATCGTCCCAGCCGACATTCCGCTGCTGCGCGCCGATGATGTCGACCTCGCACTTGGGCAGCACGGAACGGTCACCATCATGCCGGACGATGAGGAAATTGGTACCAACGGGTTGATCCTGACGCCGGGGGACGTTATTCCACTCCTGTTTGACGGCAAAAGTTTCCGGCCGCACACCGAGGCAGCGCGGGTACGTGGGATCACCCCGTCCATCCTCCCGGTCCGGGGTTTCGCCCTCGATATCGACACCCCAACCGACCTTCTGGCCCTGCTCAAGGACGGGAAAAATACTCAGACCAGTACGTACTTAGACAAATCGGGTATAGCCGCGCGCCTGACCAATAACCATAATGGCAGTCCTTTGAGTAGTGAACCGGGGACCTCGAATGCTTGATCACCTGCTGACGCAGGCACTTGCCGGCGTTTTGCCTTCGGATGACGACGCTCGCCGGTTAGCCGAGATCGACGATACCCGCCGGCTGGCAGACGTTGCCGCCGAGTTGCGGGATCGTGGTTTCCACAATGTCATCACCTACTCGCGCAAGGTCTTCCTGCCGCTCACCCATCTGTGTCGCGACGTCTGTCACTACTGCACCTTTGCACAGGTTCCGCGCAAGGTGAAAGCCCCGTACATGACGATCGACGAAGTACTGGAAGTTGCCAGGAGTGGCGCCGAGCTCGGTTGCAAGGAGGCTTTGTTCACGCTCGGCGAAAAACCCGAACTGCGTTACAAGGCAGCCCGGGAAGCACTCGATGAAATGGGCTATGCGACCACTGTCGACTACCTGTTCGCCGCCGCCAAGGCGGTATTCGAACAAACCGGTCTGTTACCACACCTGAACCCCGGCAACCTCTCAGCCGAGGAGTTGACGAAGCTGAAAAGCGTGTCGCCTTCGATGGGGATCATGCTGGAATCGGCATCTGATCGTCTCACCGAAAAGGGCATGCCGCATTATGGTTCACCCGACAAGATTCCTTCGGTTCGACTTGAGACACTGCGCCAGGCTGGCTTAGCCCGCGTACCGTTCACGACTGGCATCCTGATCGGCATTGGCGAGACACGACTGGAGCGCATCGACTCACTGCTCGCCATTCGAGCCATCCACCAGGAATATGGCCACATCCAGGAAATCATCGTTCAGAACTTCCGCGCCAAAGCCGAGACCAAGATGGTCAACGCTCCAGAGCCGGATCTGAACGAACTCCTCTGGACAATCGCAGTCGCTCGCATCCTGTTTGGTTCCTCCATGAGCATCCAGGCACCACCGAATCTCAGTCCCGGCGTGCTGCCACAAATCGTCCACGCCGGCATCAACGACTGGGGCGGTGTTTCCCCGCTGACACCCGACTTCGTCAATCCGGAGGCCCCATGGCCTCATCTGGATGAGCTG
>CAMDVY010000065.1 GCA_945878745.1 Klebsiella pneumoniae
CAACTCGGCAAACCGGATGGCTTCTTTCGTGATCAGGCGGTCAAGATCCTGGTGCCAAAGAAACTTCGCAAAGTGACCGATCTGGCCAAAAAGCTGGGTTACCAAAAACAGGTCGACAGTTTCGAACTCGCCATGAATCGAGGTGCCGAACAAGCGGTGCCAGCTGCGTCCGGTATTCTCGGCGATGCCGTGCGTGCCATGAGCGTCAAAGATGCCTTGAGTCTGGTTCGCGGCGGAAACTCTGCGGCTACCGACTATTTCCGGCAGTCCAGCGAACAGAAACTCTATGATGCCTTCCTCCCCCTCGTCGCCAAACAAACCGCCAACACCGGTGTGAGCCAGAAGTACAAGGCTCTCACCGGTTCCGTCGGCAGCAATCCACTCGGGGCAACGCTGCTGGGTGGTGAAAACAAGTCAGCGGATCTTGATGGTTATGTCACCAACAAGGCGATCGACGGGTTGTTCCAGGTCATCGCGACCAAAGAGGCGGAAATCCGCAGCAATCCGGCCGCCCAGACGACCTCGCTGCTGCGCAAGGTTTTTGGCAAATAACCTCACCCGGCAACTGACATGTGTGGTATCGCCGGGATATGGACTCCCGGCACAGCAATCAGCCTCGAGCCACTCAACCGGTTGAGTCAGGCCCTGCTGCATCGTGGTCCTGATGCACACGGCCTATGGTACAACTCAGATATCGGGCTGGTGCATCGCCGACTGGCAGTTGTCGATCTGACCAGCGCCGGTGCCCAACCGATGGTCAGCCACTCTGGCCGCTACGTCATGGTCTACAACGGTGAGCTGTACAACACCGATGAACTGCGGGGTAGTCTCGCGGGCCGAGTCTTTCGTGGTCACAGCGACACCGAAATACTGCTGGAACGTCTGGAGATGCTCGGTCCTGACAAGGCGCTCGACGGCGTGGATGGCATGTTCGCGTTCGCGCTGTATGACCAGCAAGAAAAGACCCTCTGGCTGGCCAGAGATCGACTGGGCGAAAAGCCACTCTTCTATGGTTGGGTAGGCAACACCTTCGTCTTTGCGTCGGAGCTCTCGGCAATTCGCACCGTCTTCGGTGGCGAGCTGACACTGGATCGAGGTGCACTGGCCGGATTTTTGCGCCACAACTATCTGCCAGCCGAAACCAGTGCTTTCAAGGAAATCAAGAAGGTTCGTCCGGGCACTGTCCTGCATCTGAATTCCGTCGCAGCACTACGACGTGCAGCACCCCAGGTGATTCCTTACTGGACACTGCTTGACGCCATGTCACAGGTGGACGTGCCCAACCAACCGGAAGATGCAGAAGCCGAGCTGCTGGGAATGCTGCAGCGATCAATCCGTGGACGCATGCTTGCGGACGTTCCCCTTGGCTGTTTCCTGTCCGGCGGCATCGATTCTTCACTGATCACTGCGCTGACCCAGGAAGCATCGATGCAGCCCGTGTCCACGTTCACCATGGGATTCAAGAACGCTGCCTTCGATGAATCCGCCCATGCTCGCGCGGTGGCAGAGCACCTGGGTACCCGACACACCGACATGATCATCGACGAAGACGATCTTCTCTCCGTGGTCGATACCCTGCATCGACTGACCAGCGAACCATTTGCCGACAGCTCGTTCATCCCGACACTCTTGCTCTCGCGCCTCACCCGACAACATGTCACGGTGGCTCTGTCCGGTGACGGTGGTGATGAACTTTTCTGGGGCTATACCCGGTACCCATTGTGGGAACGTGCTTGCAGACTGCGTGCGCAGGTGCCGTCATTCATGCGTCCCGCATTGGCGCGCACCCTGCAATCCAGCGTGGTGTCCGGTGTGGCTCGCCGCCTGCCGCTGCGCAATGCTCGCGGTGTTCGTCTTCGTATTGACCAACGTCTGCGCAGCATCGGCGGTCTGCTGGAAGAACCGGACGACAGATCCCTGTACCGCTCGATGATCTCCCATCACAAACAGCCAGACACATTCATCCCCGGCGAACCGGAGCCGGAGACACCCTACGACGGAGGCGGCATCTGGCGAGCGGCGGGTCCGGACTGGCGAAAAGTCTCGTTGGCCGACACCCTCGCCTATCTGCCCAACGACATTCTCACCAAAGTGGATCGCGCCAGCATGGCGGCGAGCCTCGAGACTCGCGTTCCACTGCTGGACCATCGCATCGTCGCCTTTGCATCGTGTTTGCCGAGAGCATTTGTCGTTGACGGCGATGGTGGCAAGCGGCCGCTGCGCCGTTTGCTTGCAAACTATGTCCCCGAAAATTTGACCAATCGCCCCAAGCAGGGCTTCGGCGTACCGATGAACGACTGGTTGCGCGGACCCTTGCGATCATGGCTGCTCGACACCTTGCAGGAATCAACGCTGCGGCAACAAGGGGTCCTGGCTTGCGCACCAACGCTTGCGATGCGTGACGCCCATCTGCAGAACGAGGGCGATTTCGGCCCTCTCCTGTGGGACCTGGCGATGCTCACGGCCTGGATCGGTCAGCGCTGAGCGATGGCTGCCCGAGCGAGCACAACATCCCAACGGCTGAAAAAAGCCGCATCGGAGTGTGAGTCAATCACATCCTGCGCGGAACGAGCGAGTCGTTCACGCAAAACATCATCGGTTCCGAGCCTCCTCATGCGCTCGCTGAGTGATGACACGTCGCCCACCGGCACCAGAAAGCCATTGATCCCATCGCGTATCACCTCCCGGGGTCCCGTCGAACAATCGTAAGCGATCGGCACACAGCCCATCGCCATCGATTCGAGGAGCACACTCGGAAACCCTTCTGCACCGGAAACCGACACGCACATCTGTGCTCTTCGATACCAGGTCGCTACATTGCCAGCCCGTGGAATCCAGTGAATCCGTCCAGCCAATGACGTGGACGCGATGAGGGCCTTGACGTATGGCTGTTTGTCACCGTCACCGATCAACACCAGATGCCAGGCCGGATCATCGGCAAACGCTGCGGCAAACGCGCGCACTGCGTCTTCCGGACGTTTTGGCTCAGCCATCCTGCCAATGCACAGGACAACCCGCGCAGCGGAAGGCAACTGCTGGTCTGGCTCAATGATTGGCTTCTGGTCCTCAAGCGGCAATGAAATACCATTGGGAATGACAACGAGATTTGCGAGCGCCAGCGCCTGGCGATACCACGATGCACTCTCTTCTGTCTGCACAACCACAACAGCGGCTTTGGGATACTGACGATCACGCGCAAATCGCTGCAACCAACCCAAACCGAGAAACGCCGGAAACATGCGCTCACCAACAATCACCGGAATGCCCAGCCCGCGAGCCGCCAGGAGGGCGACGACATTGGCAGTCGGCAAAAAGCTGATGATGCGATCAGGCTTCCACTCCTGCAGCACCGCACGAAGACGCCGTGATCGCTCCGCATTTCGTACCAGCGCACGCAACCAGTGCCCACTGACCCCACCCGTTTGAGTGGATGCTCGCTGGACACCGGCCGGCACTGGCAGTTGATCTTCTGCAACCGGCGTTTGTGTAACCACCATCACGTCATGACCCTGCTCATGCCAATTGCTTGCCAGCTTCAGCAGCACCCGCTCTGCACCGCCAACGGCGAGACTATTGATATGGAGGAGCAACCGCATGATCAGGCGCCGTTATCCGATTTCTTTTCAGGTCAGCAGCTTGCAGGCGTACGCAATGGTGCCACTCGTCAACGCGGCGCGGCGCTTGAAGTTGTCGACCGCCGCAGGCGCGGGTTGACGCGACGTTTGCCATGACGCAAAGCCGTCGTACCAGGTGATCAGCAACATGCGCCCCTGCGCGTCCACCGGCGAATCTTCCTTGATCTGTTCCTTGAACAGAGCTAACGGCTTTGAGGCATATTGGTCGGAGTCTTCAAAGGTCTCCCAGGCTGCACGAGAGATGGCAGCAATGTCATCCGCATCCTGTTGCCTGATGTCAAAAAAACGCAACACGTAGAGACCTTCACCAGTTAAGGGAGTCGCCCCCTCAGGGCGCGAGGTGGGTACCCAGGAATATCTATTAACGATCGAAACGCCAATCGGCAGCCATGCCTGGATTTCATCGACCACGGCTGCCCGCTGCAGCGGATAGGAGAGCACCAGGATCAGCTCCCGCGAATGCAGACCAAACAAGCCTTGAAACGAACCCCAGATCTGCGCGCCAAACGCAGCGAGCCGAGCATCGATTCCAGACCTGAGTTCGTCATGCAGTCTTGCTGCGTCCATACGATCACTTCGCAGACACAGATGCAGGAAACCGGTTGAGCCGTTCATGTTGACTCCGTAAGGACCTGCGGCATTGTAGCGGCCATACGACGTCGTGTACCTTTGGTTTCAATCACCACCTTGATCGGGAACCCAATTCCACCATGCCATCGACTCGTGCCGAAGCATTAGCCCAACTTACCGCGCCGGGGAATCCCTATGAATTGCGTATGCAGGAAATTCACGGCCGACAGTACAAGGTGTTCGCCAAGGCGCCGGATAATCTGCGCCAGCTCTATGAGGCGGCGATCAGTGACCTGCCGTTTTTTGTCTATCTCGATGAACGCCTGAGCTTCCGGGAAACCTGGGAGCGCTCGGCTGCCCTCGCCAACCTCCTGCAGAGAGAATACGGCATACAGAAAGGCGATCGTGTGGCGATCTCCATGCGCAACTTTCCAGAATGGGTTCTCGCCTTCATGGCGACCACTTCAATCGGTGGTATCGCGGTTGCCATGAATTCCCTCTGGCAGACCGATGAAATGGTCTATGGCCTCAAGGACTGTGGTGCCAAGGTGCTCATCGCCGATCAGGAGCGGCTTGATCGACTTGCGCCTGCGCGCAGCAGTGTCCAGATCGAGGTGCTTGCGGTACGACCCGGCAACCAGAGCGCTGGTGAACAGGAGTTCAACAAACGGGTGCAGCCCTATTCCCGGTCTGCCATGCCTTTGGTGGACGTAAATCCCGATGATCCGGCAACCATTTTTTACACCTCCGGTTCCACCGGACATCCAAAGGGCGTGGTATCAACCCATCGGAACATCCTGACGGCCTTGTTCAGCTGGGAGCTTGATGGTCAGTCCGCCGCACTGATAGCCGGGGCGCCACCAACCACACTGCCTTATCAGCCATCAACCTTGCTGGCCGTTCCTCTGTTTCACGCCACCGGCTCCCACGCGGTGTATCTGCAGTCGTACCGCGCCCAGCGAAAGATCGTGTCGATGTACCGATGGGATCCGGAACATGCCGCTGAATTGATCGAACGCGAACAGATCACCTCGGTGGTGGCGCCTGCCGCAATGACCGGTGATCTGGTTCGTGTCGCCAAGGAGACCAAGCGAGACCTCAGTTCATTGCAGTCGGTTGGCGGTGGTGGCGCACCACGAGCCCCCGAACAGGTTCGTCAGATCGAAGCGTCATTTGCAAAGGCACTGCCGGGAACCGGCTGGGGCATGACCGAGACGAACGCCATCGGCACCGGCATTGGAGGCCTGGATTATCTGAATCGTCCGGCGAGTTCAGGTCGTTGTTCGGCAGTTCTTGAACTGAAGGTACTGGACGAACAGGGCAACACTCTGCCGGCAGGACAGCGTGGCGAATTGCTGATTCGCGGCACGTCTCTCTTCACGGGTTACTGGAATCGACCTGACGTCAACGCCACGGTGTTTGAAGATGGCTGGTTCCGTACCGGCGACGTCGCCTATCTCGACGAGGAGGGATACCTCTTCATCGTGGATCGCATCAAGGATCTGATCATTCGAGGTGGCGAGAACATTGGCTGTGGGCAGGTCGAAGCTGCACTCGTCATGCATCCCGACGTGCTCGAGGCTGCCGTTTACGCCGTGCCCGATGAGCGCCTTGGAGAAGAAGTGGGCGCGACGATTTTCGTCAACAAACCACTCGACGAAAACGAACTGCGGGACTTCCTGAGCCAACACCTGGCTCGCTTCGAAGTACCACGGTATTTCCGCATGGTTGGCGAACCCTTGCCTCGAACCGCATCAGGCAAGATCCTCAAGCGGGAGTTGCGCGAAGAAGCGATCAAGATGATGGTGTAGGAGCGATCTCCTGATCGCGATTGTTGATCATCTCGAATCGCGGTCTGGAGACCGCTCCTACTGACCTGCGATCACCAGCCTTGCAGGAGCGATCTCCTGATCGCGATTTCGCGATTGGAATTCTGTTCGCCGTCAGAGACCGCTCGGTCTAAACCTCCCTGAGCGCCGCTTGCGCTGCAGCCAGTCGCGCTGAGGGCACACGAGTGGGCGAGCAACTCACGTAGTCGAGTCCGGCGCGATGGAAGAAGTCGATGGACGCTGCATCACCCGCGTGTTCACCGCACACCCCCTGCTTGAGGTTGGGTCTGGCTACCAGACCTCGTTCACCCGCATAAATAATCAGCCGACCGACTCCAGTCTGATCGATGCTGGCGAACGGATTGCTCTGGTAGATTTCTTTCTGTCGATACTGCTCGAAAAACGAGCCCATATCGTCACGACTCAGCCCCAGGGTCATCTGGGTCAGATCGTTGGTGCCGTAACTGAAGAACTCGGCGACCTCGGCAATTTCCTCGGCGGTGATCGCGGCTCTTGGTACCTCGATCATCGTGCCGACCTGATAGTCGATCGCGACACCGGTCTTCTTGCTCACCACATCGGCAACCCGACGAATGATGGCCACCTGGTCCATCAGCTCTGCCTTGAAACCGACCAGGGGTACCATGATCTCCGGACGAATCGCGAGGTCATTCTTGTTTTGCTTGCCTTGTTTGCCTTTTTTAATCAGTTCCTTGGTGACCTGAGCGGCGGCTTCAAAGATCGCTCGACTCTGCATCTCGGTGATTTCCGGATACAGCACGCCCAGGCGACAGCCTCGGCAGCCCAGCATCGGATTTTCTTCATGCAGCGCCTTGATTCGCTCGACAACGAAGTCGTAACTGACTCCCAGTTGATGGGCCAATTGACGTCGTACCGCGTTGTCATGGGGCAGGAATTCGTGCAGTGGCGGGTCCAGCAGCCTGATCGTGACAGGCAGTCCTTGCATCGCGCGGAACAAACCCACGAAGTCACGTCGCTGAAACGGTAACAACTTGGCCAACGCCACTCGGCGCTGTTCTTCATTGGCAGCAAGAATCATCTGGCGCATGAAGCCAATGCGGTCATCTTCGAAGAACATGTGTTCAGTACGGCACAGACCAATGCCTTCAGCCCCATAGGCACGTGCCTGCGTAGCCATCGCCGGTGTATCGGCGTTGGTGCGGATCTTCAGTCGCCGATGTTTGTCCGTCCAGCCCATGATCGTATTGAAGAGCGTAAAGCTGGGGCTGTCCTTCTCTTTCAATTCACCATTGATGACACGCTGCACTTCCGACGGGGCGCTGGGAATGATGCCAGCATAGATTTCACCGGTACTGCCGTCGATGGAGATGTCGTCCCCTTCGTGCAGGGTGACCCCTCCTGATGTCAACGTTCGGGTGACATAGTCGATAAACACCGCCGTGGCACCACAGATGCAGACTTTGCCCAACTGACGGGCCACCAGTGCCGCGTGAGAGGATACACCACCACGCGCCGTGAGAATGCCCTGGGACAACAACATCGCTTTGAGATCATCCGGCGATGTTTCGACACGACACAACACCACCCGGTGTCCCTTGCGAGTTTCGATCTCGGCTGCATCAGCAGAGAAAACAACTTTCCCGGACGCCGCTCCAGGTCCGGCAGGTAGCCCTCTGCCGATGGACTTCGCGGCCTTGAGCGCTTTCAATTCAAAGACTGGAACCAACAGCGAATCAATCGACTCGGCTGGAATCTTGAGCAGCGCGGTTCGCTCATTCATGAGCTTTTCGCGAGTCATTTCAACAGCGATACGCACCGCCGCCATCCCCGTTCGTTTGCCGTTTCGGGTCTGCAACATGAACAGCTTGCGATCCTCAATCGTGAACTCGAAATCCTGCATGTCGCCGAAGTGGCTCTCGAGCTTGCGTTGCACGGCGACCAGTTCCTTGAAACTGTCCGGCATTTCCACGGCCATCTCGGCAATCGCCTTGGGTGTCCGCACACCCGCAACAACATCTTCACCCTGGGCGTTAACAAGATACTCCCCGTACAACACCTTCTCACCGGTCGCCGGGTCTCGTGTGAAGGCCACACCCGTTCCGCTCTCTTCACCCAGGTTACCGAACACCATCGCCTGCACGTTGACCGCAGTGCCCCACTCCGCGGGAATGCCGTATCGCTGTCGATAGATGATGGCGCGTTCATTTTTCCATGAACGAAACACGGCACCGATCGCCCCCCACAACTGTGCGTACACATCCTGCGGGAAGTCTTTACGACTGCGGCGCTTGACCAGCTTCTTGTAGCGTTGCACCAGCTCCTTGAGATTCGCAGCCGACAGGCCCGCATCTTCATGTTGACCGGTG
This sequence comes from Klebsiella pneumoniae, assembly GCA_945878745.1. GTDB lineage: Bacteria > Pseudomonadota > Gammaproteobacteria > Pseudomonadales > Azotimanducaceae > SYFY01. Next base: position 8,383 of record CAMDVY010000065.1, read on the forward strand.
GAAGCCTTCATCTCGTCCAGCAGTACTTCAAACGGGTCGTAGTCCGCCTCTGAAGTTGCCGTGACACCCATGACCACCATCGCGTACATGTGGATGAAACGTCGATAGCAGTCATACGCAAAACGAGGATTGCCGGAACGTCTGGCCAGACCTTCAACGGTCTGGTCGTTCAGGCCAAGATTGAGAATCGTGTCCATCATGCCGGGCATGGACTCGCGCGCGCCGGAGCGAACTGAAAACAGCAGCGGGTTGAGGCTTTCGCCAAACTTCTTCCCTTGTTGAGATTCGATGGTCTCAACAGCCTTCTTCACGTCGGCTTCAAGCGAAGCGGGATACACCCCACCGTTATCGTAAAAAAACGTGCACACCTCTGTCGTGATGGTGAAACCAGGTGGCACTGGCAGGCCGATGGCGGCCATCTCGGCAAGATTGGCGCCTTTGCCGCCGAGCAGGTTCTTCATCGACGAACTACCGTCCGTCCGTTTGCCAAACTGGTAAACATGTCGGGAGCTCGGTCGTTTAACTCTTGCCGGCATTGTTACGGTTTTTGTTGCTGGCTTCTTTGCTGGCTTCTTTGCTGGCTTCTTTGCTGGCTTCGATTTCACGGCAGGTGCGCTACGGCGCGTTGCCTCAGCAGTCTTCCTTGGCACGACAAGTTACCTGTACTTTGATGGAGTGGAGCATGTCTCGGTCATGCCGGTGTTCGAGCATGACAGGACTTGTACCGCACTGTAACCAAGCCGCTCGCCCGTTTGAATCCCTCGAACATGTGGACGTGACCGGCATCATGCCGCAGACACCAATCAGGACTCGCCCGAGGGCTTTTGCGCTCGGGAAGGCCAGCGGATTGCTGTTGTGCTTGTTTGCTCAATTGACTCTAATCCCGAACCGAGCGTTATCCCTGATGGAGCCAGAACGTGCCACGCATGTCCGAGGACGTACTCGCAGAGTTTCTGCACAAACCCCTGATCGGCGTGCTGGCCACTTTGCGCCGGGATGGGCGCCCGTACACCGTGCCAGTCTGGTGGTTATGGCATGAGGAGCATTTCTGGCTGACGGGTACCTACCCACGCATCTGGTGCAAACAACTGATCGCCGACCCCCGCTGTTCGCTGTGCATCGAAACGATGACGCCGGTTGCCCAACACGCCGAGATCGATGGCGACGCCGTTGCCCTCCATCCAGACCAGTTCGATATCTGGCCGGTGTCGACGCTGCTGGCCAACAAGTACATCGGTGAGGGCAAACCAGACAATCAGGATCGCGTGGCGTCCTTTGTCAGGAACATGCAGACCGAACCTCGGCTCCTGTTTCGAGTCAAGCCACTGGTCTGGCGTGCCATCGATCTGACCGTCTATCGTGGCAAGAAGGCTGATCGAGACTTTCAGAAGCAAGGGTATTCCGAGCTTCGGAACGACTGACTAACAGTTTGCTGAAATAGCAACCTGTTACACCGGCCAGGGATGGCCGGTCCGCAAATCCAGCATGAACATGCTGGATTTGGCGCGAGCGGTCGCAGACCGCGACTGCGAAAAAGTCCAGGAAAGGACTTTTTCAGCAACCTGTCAAGGAGAGGTCAGGGATAACAGCGGACAAACCTCTTTCCAGGGCATCGGAATCTCCTCCCAATCCAACGTCCAACTTGTCGACCATGTGCCCGGTTCGGACCGACCGCGATTGCTGGATCATCGAGGATCGCGATCACGAGATCGCCTCTGTAGGAGCGGTCTCCGACCGCGATTGCCGGGAACATCAAAGATCGCGATCAGGAGATCGCTCCTTCTATGAGGCGAACCATGTCAACACTCTCTCATCGTTAATTTTTCGTCTTCGTCTTCCTCTTCTCTTTGGTTGCTTGTCCGATGCGTCGCATCGGACATAACACATCGTCAGCCGTTGTCGCT
>CAMDVY010000066.1 GCA_945878745.1 Klebsiella pneumoniae
CCTGGTGTGCATCTTCGCCCTGGTCTTCTTGCTGACACGGCGCCTGGCACGACAAGCAACGGCACCCCTTGTCCTGTTGACGGATCGCGCTCGATCACACGCAGACGGAGAACTCGATTTTGATCTGCCGAAGGACGCGCCCCAGGAAATCGTGGACCTGGCGGCAGCCTTCAACCGTCTGGTGCGAGACCTGGTAAGCGCCAAGCAGGATGCCGTTCGTGAAGCCAATGTTCGTCGAGCCGCACAGGAAGCAGAGGTGCGCGAGCGCCTTCTGCTCACCGATACCATCCGCAACGTACCCTGCGCTGTGATGGCGAGGCGCGGCGATGGATCCATGCTGTTCGTCAACAAAGCCGCGGCTAGCCTTTATGGCACCACGGTCGACGCGCTGCTTTCGCCCGACTTCCTGCGTCGGCTGAACCACATTGACGGACTCGTGGTCATCAACCAGGAATCTGCCTCGGGTCAGTCGGAGCAAATTGACTTCACGTCCATCACCAACCAACAGTACCGGCTGGTGGTCAGCAGGAGTCAGGTAGAAGGGACGGATATCCAGCTCACCATCGCGGTGGATATCACCGAGGTACACCGGCTACAGACCCAGTTGCAGTTTGCGCAGCGACTGGAAATGGTGGGGACCCTCGCTGGTGGCATCGCGCACGATTTCAACAATCTCCTGACCCCGATTCTCGGCTACAGCACGCTGCTCGAGGCGGAGCCTTTGGACCCAGGCGTGCTTGCAAAACTCGCGCACATCACCGAGGCCGCCAGTCGCGCGCGGCTGGTGGTTCAACAGATTCTCGCCTTCAGCCGTCAGCAGGAACCACATCGACGATCGGTCTCATTGACGACATTGGTGACGAGCACGCTGTCCCTCATGAGCGCCACGATTCCGTCGACGATCACGATCAGGAACCAGATCGATGCCGAGCTTGAGGTCTACGTAGATCCCGGTCAGATCGAGCAGGTTCTCGTGAATCTGGTCACCAACGCAGCGCAGGCGTTACGCAATCGCGCGGGACACATCGATGTACGTGTTTCCACCCGTGACCTCAAGCCCGGCGAAAGCCGCCTGAGGTCCGGTCGATATGCTCAGCTTACGGTGATCGATGATGGTCCGGGGATGTCCGACAGCGTCAGCAGTCATATCTTCGAGCCATTTTTCACCACCAAGGCCGTCGGCGAAGGCAGCGGACTGGGGCTTTCCGTGGCGCACGGCATCATGGAAAGTCATGGAGGCCTCATCATGGTCACCAGCCAGCTTGGCAAGGGAACCGTGTTCAGCCTGCTGCTGCCGCTCCCCACCGTCGCGAGCCCGCCATCCCAGCTTGCTGCACCGGGTCAGCGAATCCTGCTGATCGATGACTCACCTGGTGTACTGGATGTGGTATCAGAACTGCTCGGTGCGCTGGGTTACCCCGTGACCGGATTTCTCGACGCGGACTCTGCCTTGCAGCACTTTCGCAACCACCCGGAAGACTACGACCTGGTCATGACCGATCAGCGAATGCCAGCCATGAGTGGTGTCGAACTGGCCGAGGCCGTACATCAGCAGGCACCGCAGACCCCGGTGATCCTGCTGACCGGTTACGATGACGGGATCATCTTGAATCCGCACGTGGCCGACGTCATCCAAAAGCCCGCATCACTCGCGCTGTTGAAACAAGTTGTTGGACGGGTTCTATCGCCGGTTCAGGTGATGGACTGATTGCCCCGGATTCTGCTTGCGTCCTTCCGGCGCTGATCTCTAACATCGGTGACTTCCCAAGTCTTGGTCGATCAGGAGAACAGCGTGAAAGTCATGAAACTCGGTCTGCAACTCGGCTACTGGGGTTCCAGTCCGCCGGCCAATCTGGTGCCACTGGTGCAACAGGCCGAAAAACTGGGTTACGACTCCGTGTGGACGGCTGAAGCCTATGGCTCCGATGCGCTCACACCGCTGGCCTGGATTGGCGCAAACACCAGCAAGATTCGCCTCGGCACCGGTGTCTGCCAGATGTCGGCGCGCGCACCAACTGCACTGGCCATGGCGGCGATGACACTGGATCATCTGACTCAAGGTCGTCTCATCCTGGGTCTGGGCGTGTCTGGCCCCCAGGTTGTGGAAGGCTGGTACGGTGCACCGTTCTCCAAGCCACTGGCACGAACGCGTGAATACGTCGACATCATCCGGCAGGTGCTCAAGCGCGAAGCACCGGTGTCGAACAAGGGCGAGCATTACCCACTGCCCTTCAACGGCGAAGGATCCTGGGGGCTGGGCAAGCCGCTGAAGTCGATCCTGCATCCATTGCGTGAGGACCTGCCCATATTCCTCGGCGCCGAAGGTCCGAAAAACGTCGCGCTGACTGCGGAAATCGCCGACGGCTGGTTGCCGCTGTATTACTCGCCATTCCGGCAGGAGGTCTACAAACCTTCACTGTCCAATGCGCGGGCAGGTTTTGAAGTGTCGCAGGGCATCGTCGTGAACATCACCGATGATCGAGAACGTGGTCTGGCGCCCGTCAAGAACATGCTGGCCCTGTACATTGGCGGCATGGGCGCCAAGGATCGGAATTTCCACAAGGAGCTCGTCGCCCGCATGGGATTCGAGGCGGAAGCCCAGAAAATTCAGGACCTCTTCCTTGCCGGCAAGAAGGCCGAGGCTGTTGCTGCCGTGCCTGACAAGCTCGCGGACGAGATCTCGCTGGTCGGTACCAAGGACTACATCAGGGACCGACTCTCAGCCTGGCGGGAAACACCGGTCACCTCCATGCTGGTCTCGGCGCGTGGCAGTGCCGAACTCGAAACCCTGGCGGAATTGGTGCTCGGCGCCTGAGCACTGGCGAAGGAAGGTCTGATTAAAAGGTCTGATTGACCAGACCTGTTAATCAAACCTTCCTCAACGATTGTTCCGAAGCTCCTTGCGCAGGAATTTGTACTGCGATCCCGTCACTGGCGACACACTGTCGACCACACAGCGTGCACTGGGAATCTGACTCACTCGATCGATGGCATTGATCCGATCCAGTCGACACAGCCTGCTGTCGCGGCTATTCAAGACCAGCAGATCATCGCGATCCAGTCCCTGGCATGGACGCATCAGTCGAACGATATAGTACTTGTCGCGCGTCGCTCGAAACGAGATGTGCTGACGGTCCAGTATTTTGGTGTCCGAGACACTGCTCAACGCAAGACAGCGTTTCGAGTTGTTGTAATCCTCATCGGTAAGCGTCTCGGCCAGTATCTGTTCAACGGTGAGCTGGGTCGGTTTCGTGGCCGGCGCGCTTTTTTCCGCGGCGACGACCGGGGCACTGATCAAACTCCACACCAGCAAGAGAAAGGGTGCTTTCATGAATTGTTCTCCTGTCTCGGTTCAACAGTTCACCCGATGCCGAACAGTTTGGCACAGCCAAGGGACGGATCGCAGTTCGTATCCTAGCCTTATTTCGTCTTCAGGAATCGCGGTCGGAGACCGCTCCTGCGAGCGTCGCCGCCAACGCAGGCAGGATCGACTCACATCGCGCAGCGATCTTGTGCTCAAGGAGATCATCGGCCCGCGTTTTGCCATCGTTGATCGCCAACATCGGAATACCCCGCTGGTGCGCACGACGACAGAACCGAAAACTCGAAAACACCATCAGTGATGTGCCGACAATCAGCACGCCATCGCTGGCGTCCACCATACTGTAGGCCGCATCGACCATGGGACGTGGCACACTGTCTCCGTAGAACACGACATCTGGCTTGAGGACGCCTCCACAGGCCTGACAAGCAGGCACGCACACGCCGGAGATGACTTCCGGGCTGAGCAACACATCAGCGTCCCCGTCAGGTGCCGGCGTAAATTCTGCCTCGCCGAGCCAGGCGTTTGCGAGCGCCAGCCGGTCCTGCAGATCGGCTCTTCTCGTGTATTGCTCACAACTCAAACAGATCACTCGATCCAGTCGACCGTGCAGGTCGATCACGTTGTTCTGACCGGCAGCCTGATGCAGTCGGTCAACATTCTGGGTGATCAAGCCGCAGATCCGGTATTGCAGTGCGGGTGTGGCGAGTGCGTGATGAGCTGCATTCGGCTGCGCCTTCACAAACGACCGCCAACCGTGAAAGGACCTCGCCCAGTATCGCTGGCGAACGGCTGCGGATCTTACGAACGCATCGTGTTGAATCGGAGGGGCGCGTTTCCATTGACCCTGCGCATCGCGGTAGTCACCAATCCCGGAAGGTGTGCTGACTCCCGCGCCGGTGATCACAACCAATCGTTCATGGGCTTCGACAAACCGCTGCAGCGCATCAAGCAAGGCGATCAGCCGCTCGCATGGCCGCCGCCGCGAGGCGCGGCGTACGGCTGTCTCCGCTCGGCGTGCCGGTGCCGCTGTTCACAGTCAGCGCCACTGCCAGGCGCCGCGACGGATCACAGAACGCCCCGCTGCCACCATAACCATAATGACCGAACGCGTTCGGCGCGCGCACACCAAAAGCAAACGCGCGGTGATACCCAAGCCGGAAGTGCATCGGAATGAAGAGCACATTGTCACGAGTTCGATTGCGTACCACGCCCATGGCCCTGGTACGATCCTCGGACAACAGACGGACGCCATCCAGCTCGCCACCTTCGGCAATCATCGCGTACAACCGCGCCAGGGATCGCGCCGTAAACTGACCGTTTGCGGCAGGAATGCACGCCTGTACGGTCTGTGGATCATTCCAGTCGAACGGCGCATCGAACGGCATCAAAGCAGCGCGAAATTCGGTCGTGTCAACGCCAGCCAACTTCAGCCCTCGCTTCAAGAGCCCGAGCAAATCCGCGCGCCAGCCGGCTTCCGGCATTCGTGGCGGTCGCATGAATCCGTTCGTCAACAAGGCACGACGCCCCATGGCTTCATCCGGCAGGCCGATGTACGCCCCATCCAGTTTCAGTGGCTCGACCAGTTCACGATTCAGAACCGTGGCAAGCGGCTGTTGTGTAATCGCTTCGATCAGACCTCCCAGCAGCCAACCGTAGGTGATGGCGTGATAACCATGTTCCGCGCCCGGTGCATGCACCGGTCGGGCATTGATCATCGCCAGCTTCATGGATTGCCAGTCCAGCATCATCGAGGGATGGGAGATCATTTCGCCCAGACGATACAGACCTGCTTCGTGGCACATGAGATGGCGGACGGTGATGTGTTCCTTGCCGTATGCACCAAATTCAGGCCAATGCCGACACACAGGATCGTCGTAGTCAACACGACCTTGTTCGGCCAGCACATGCAGCAGTGTCGACATCACACCCTTGGTGGTCGAAAACGAAGGCGCCAGCGTATCTTCCCGCCAGGGCTGCCCTTCGCGGTCTCGCGTTCCACCCCAGAGGTCGACGACCTTGACCCCGCGATGATAGACACATGCCGCCGCGCCGCCTTCGCGAGCGCGCAAAAACGAAGCGAGTGTCGCCGCCACCGGGGCGAAATCCGGATGCACATAACCGTTCAACATCGGTTGATGCTACCGCGAGCAACGCGGACGAACCACTGCGGATGACAAATGGCTAAACTCCGCAATGTAAAATTCCCGGCAGCTGGATATGCCATGCACAAACAACCTGTATTTCGCAGCCTTCGACTGACGTTGACACCGGCCCGGCAGGAACACCTGCCATTGCTGCACACCTGCTGGAACCATCCGGACGTGCGTCGTTATCTCTTCGACGACTATGAAGTGACCCAGCCCATGGCACAGGGTCTCCTCGAACACTGCCTGGCCGTGCAGAATGACGGCCTCGGTATGTGGGTGATCAGTCTTCGCGACGAAGGCACCTTTATCGGCTGCGCCGGTCTGTATCCGGTGGGCATCGCCGCGCACTACGAACCACGACTTGCCGGACTACTGGAGCCACTGGTCGCCCTCGACCCGAAGTACTGGCATGGGGGTTACGCGCGGGAGGCACTGCGTGAACTCCTGGATTACGGCTTCATTACGCTGGATCGCCCAACTATCGCCGCCGTGAACGATTCACCAAATCTTGCGTCCGAGCGCATGCTGCTGAAAGCCGGGTTTACCTTGATGAGTCAGAAGGCCGGACCACGCCATCCGCTGCACACCTACACCCAGGACACCAGGAACTGGATCCAGGTACGCAACACCATCTGACCTCGCGACCGCATCAGGATGGCCGTGCGCGTGCACCGAGGCGCATGGCCTCCTGCGTGCTGGCCCCAACGATGAGCAGAGTGATGACCAGCCCGCAGGCGACGCGCAGATGTTTTCGGCCGATCGATTGCGGAAAACGGATCGCGAGAAAGTCAGGGGTGGTCAGCGCATCGAATGCCCTGACAAATCGATGCAGGCGCGGGGCAACAACTCGCTAGCTGACCCAGGTCAAGAAGTCATTCAGGACCGCGACCGTGAGCCAGGGTTAGCCATAACGGTAATTCTGCCCGACCTGACCAACATAACTGCTGGTACTGGCAATGGTCGCAAAGTAGCTCAGACCGATGGCCAGACCACCCATTCAATCAAACGCCCACACTCCGAATTCCTGCCCACGCATCGACGACGTTGAGCCCGAAGCGCATTCAGTACACCATACCGGTATGCGCCGTTTCCTCCTCCTGCTGCCGGTCATTCTTATCCTCATAGGTGTGGTCACCGTCATGATGCGTCGGCAGACAGGCACCGACACCTCTGAGGAAAATCAGGGTTACGGCCTGCTCGTCGTCCTGCTATTCATCGGCGCCGCAGTGGCAATCGCCGCATTCTGGTTCTTCCAGACCGAACTGCACGTCGAATCATGACCATTCGAGTCATCGTGGAGTCTGGCGGATTCGGTGCATGCGTGGAAGGCATCCGGCTCGCCGATGAACTGACTGCGGCAACGGTTGCGCAGATCCGGGCCATCTGGCTCAAGCACCAGGTGATCTACTTTCCTGATCAACCGCTGACTCACGAACAGCTGGAACGGTTCTCCAGTTACTTCGGACCATTCGGCGACGACCCTTTTGTCGAACATCTGGACGAGACTTCACACGTGCTCGAGGTACGACGGGAGCCTGAGGAACGGGTGCCGCCGTTTGGCAGCAACTGGCACTCCGACTGGTCTTTCCAGAAGCGCCCGCCAATCGCAACGATGCTGCATTCGAAGATCATTCCACCGGTGGGTGGAGCCACCCGTTTTGCAGACGGTCATCGCGCCTACGATGCATTGCCTCAGGCGAAACAGAAGGCCCTCGAGGATCTGATCGCCATCCATTCGGCCAGGCGCCCGTACACCCTGCGGGGTTTCCTCGCGGCAGGTGGCCATGCCCGCAGCATGAAGATCCATCCCAGCGACAAAGCCATGGACACACAGGAACACCCGGTGATTACCACGCATCCGGAAACTGGCCGCAAATCGTTGTGGGTAAACTCCGCCTATACCATCGGCATCAAGGACTGGTGCCAGCAGCGCGGCGACGAACTGTTGCGTGCACTGTGTGACCACGCTACGCAAGACGAGTTTATCTACGTGCACCGCTGGGAACCGAACATGTTGTGCATGTGGGACAACCGATGCACACAGCATTGTGCGCAGGGTGGATATGATGGGTTCAGGCGAGTCATGCACAGGACGGTGGTCGGCGCTGCTCCTGGCCCGCACTATTCATGAAGGAACGTAGCGAGGGCACCGAGAGTAGTGAAAACGCTTAGGTGGCGTTAACTTCCGCGCGCACAGGGGTGCTGTACAGCACGTCGAGCACGCGGAGGGAGCACGCCCTGTGATTTCGCAGCTATCGGCGTCCGCAGCAGGTCATTCATGAATAGTGCGGGCCAGGATCTGACGCCGCAAAAACACCTGTGAATTATCGAGTATTTGTATTGCTGGTGCGGCGCCGTCACTATCCACGTGCTGTTGAAACTGCCAACCGGGAGACCACGTCTTGAGCGAGCCACTTACCGGGATCCGCGTCGTTGAGATGACCATTGCCGTGCAAGGTCCGGCGGCAGGCCTTTATCTGCGTGACATGGGCGCCGAAGTCATCAAGGTGGAACCACCGATCGGCGATCCAAACCGTTACGGCCGCAACGTCGACAATCCGACTCCGGCAGGCACCCTCGGACCACAATTCGTGGCCGTCAATCGTGGCAAACGCTCGGTCTGTCTGGACATGACCACTGAGCTGGGCCAACGCGCGGTGCATGGCCTGCTCGCTGACGCCGATGTTTTCCTGTCGAACTATCGTGGAGATGCCCTGGATCGCATGGGTCTGGGTTGGGATGCATTGCACGCAAAATATCCCCGACTCATCCATGCAACGGTGTCCGGTTTCGGTCCGAAAGGACGCGACTCGGGCAAGGCGATGCTGGATGGCGCCGCGGTCGCACGCGGTGGCCTTGCCTTCATGACCGGCTCTGCCGATGGCCCGCCTGGCGTGCCAGGCGCAATCATCGGTGATACCGCCGGTGCCATGCAGCTGGCTCTGGCTACCATGACGGCGTTGTTCGCCCGGGAGCGCACGGGTATTGCACAACGGGTACAGACCAGCGCGCTCGGCACCCAGTTATGGCTGCAGCAATGGGAACTGACGCATACCGCCATGACCGGTGCCCAGCTGCAGCGCACAGGCTCTCATCACCCCAATATCCGCGGTCCGTATGGGGTCTACAGGACAAGCTGTGGTGGCGCGATTCTGCTGGCACAAACCATGACCCAGGATGCCTGGGATGCCATCTGCATCTTCGGCGATATCGCTGAATATGCTGTGGACCCACGGTTCAACACACCGGGCAAGCGATTGGGTGAAGGCATGAGTCACGACGTGTCTGAAGAAGTGCGCGAAGCACTGAGCCGTGGATTCGCCCTGCACAGCGCCGCCGAGTGGGATGAGTTTCTGCGCACCCAGCCAGAAGCCATCTGGGAGCGGGTGCGATCGTGGCACGACGTGCTGGAAGACCAGCAAAGCCTGGATAACAACTACATCGTGAACATCGATGTACCACAGTTCGGACCAACTCGGACCGTGGGCAACCTTGTCACCCTCAGCGACACACCCGGCAGCGTGAAGGGCGGGCCACCACTGCTGGGCGAAGGCAACGCTGAGTTGCTCGGCCGCATCGGCATGAGTGCCAGCGAGATTGAATCGGTGACTTCCCGCGCGACCGAAGTTCGTGAAGCCGCGTTTGCCACGTTGGCTGCATTGTCAGCCGAGGCCAGTGATTGAGGGCGGGAGCCTGCCCAATCCCCCCCCCCGACCGCCAATCCGCACGGGTTATTCCGGTAACGTCTCGCCGGAACCACCGAACTCCTTCGGCATATTCCGGTACTTCGGCAATCCATCCTTCACCGATAGTGTCTTCTCACTGTAGAACACATGCAGTGCTCCCTGATGTTTGAACGTGGGTACTGTGTTCAGGTACACATCAACCAGCCCCATCTGCGGGTGATCGGTAAAGATGTGTCCACCACATTGTGAACAGAACTTGCGCTGACTACCGGGTGTCTTGGCATAGGTACCAATTCGGTCTGCGCCCTGGGTGACCTTGACGCTCTGTGGCGGCCACAGGCTGAAGGCATTGATCGGCGCACCAGCCCAGTGCGCACAATCTGTGCAATGACAATACCCCATCGCATTGGGCTGACCGGTTACTTCAAATTTTACCTGGCCGCAGAAACAACTGCCGGCGTGACTATCACTCATCGTGTTCTCCTGGTTATCGTGTCTACGTCAATCGCTCTCTCTCATCACTTCGAGAGCATCACTTGGAAGTTGCAAAAAACACCAGCAAGGTCATCTCTTCGATGATCTCGAAAAACGAGTGGGTTTCAGTCGCTCCCACATACAGCAGGTTGCCTGGTTCAACGAGCCGCTCGGTATCGCCGAGTTTCATCTTCGCCTTGCCCGAGAGTACAAAGTAGATTTCATCCTCGTCATGCGGCGATTGCATATCGCGGGCACCAACTGCGAGCCGATACAGCCCGCAGGACAACGCGGGCACCTTGAGAAATTCCTTGTATTGCGCGGGTGCGTCGGTGAGCTGCTTTTGCAACTGCGCCAGATCAAATACCTGCCACGAGTCATTGTTCATCGCCAATTCCTGGTTCTGGCCGGTTGCCGAAATGAGCAACCGGCAAGTCAATCAGACGTCAAAGACCACCAAGTCAGCCGCCAGATTTGCCTCAAAATGACTCAGTTGCCGAAGTCCCAGCTCTCACCCGCGTGATAGCGCCGCAGCACGAGTTTGGAGATCAGGATCTTGTGTACTTCATCCGGACCGTCGGCAATACGCAGCGTTCGCGCACCCTGGTACATTCCAGCCAGTGGCAGATCACCGGAAACCACGGCTGCCCC
>CAMDVY010000067.1 GCA_945878745.1 Klebsiella pneumoniae
GGCGTAGATCGCGCTGTCCTCACCACCACTGTCCTAGCCCGCATTATTCATGAAGGACCGTAGCGAGAGCGCCGAGAGTAACGAAAAGACTGGGTGGCGCGGACTTGCGCGCGCACAGGCGTGCTTTACAGCACGTCGAGCACGCGGAAGGAGCACGCCCAGTGTTTTCGCTGCTATCGTCGTTCGCAGTAGGGAATTCATGAATAATGCGGGCTAGCTCACTCCACGGAAGAACATGCCTGAATCATTGTCGAATGAACTGATCGAGTTGCGGGATCGCACAGCGACGCTGGCGCGGGATTTCCTGTGCACAAAGGAAGGACTGACACACGCTGACGTCGTCGCTGAATCACAACGACTCGGCCTGTACACCCTGTCGCAGCCACGCAGTCACGGGGGTACAGAAGCGGGGCCACTGGTGTTGACCGTCGTGCGTGAAACACTCGCATCGTACAACGCCCCGTTCATGGGTTCGGTGTTTGGTCCGGGTCCGGGGGTTCTGTCGAATGCCGGAGAACCGCTGCGTAGCGAGTATCTGCAACCTCTGCTAACAGGTCAGAAGCGTGGCGGGTTCGGCTTTACGGAGCCTGACGATGCGCCGGCCCCAACTACGGCCACACTGGATGGCGAGTACTACATCGTCAACGGCCAGAAGTCCTACGTCACCGGTGGCGGCGATGCCGACTTCATCAATACGTTAGTGACCATCCTGGGTAAGGGACCGGCATTGATCGTCATCGATACCCACGCACCAGGCGTGGTTTTGACAAGGCGATTTTCGTCGCTGGACGGCAGCCATCACGCTGCGTTTTCTTTCACCAACGTGTCTGTGCCCGTCAGCCATGTCATCGGCAAGCCCGGTGAGGGATTACCCAGGGCCATGCAGCAGATCGGTGACACGCGGCTCTTGATCGCCGCCAACGTTACCGGCTGGATGATCTACGCCACCAACCTCGTACGCACACACATCGAGGAGAAAGACCGCACCGGTGAAAAACGCTCGGCGAAAGAAGGCGTGCGCCTGCGTTATGCCGATATGCGGATCAAGACCTTTGCCGCACGCAGCATGCTGTATCGAACCGCGCGTCTGGCAGAGCGCGGTGAGAACGTTGTCAACGAGGCGATCTCCTGCAAGGTGTTTGCCACCGAAGCCGTCACCGAAGTCGTCGACATCGCCATTCAGTTGGTGGGTGGACAGGCACTCGTCACCGGACATCCACTGGAATCACTCTATCGGCAGATTCGCGCGTTGCGATTGGCTGAAGGCGCGAGTGATGTGCTGCGATTGAATCTGGTACGAGGTGATCTGGAACTGGGTAAAGGCAGATTGTAGAGAGGCTACTCTTCTGCTTTTCCGCCATGCTGCTCGCGAGTGAGGTCCCGCGCCTCTTTGGATTTCTTCAACAGGACAAATACTGCTCCGGTGCCACCATGCTCCCGTGTGGCACTGACAAACGCGTTCACTAGCGGATGCCCGGTCAACCAGGCATTCACATAGCTTTTCAATCGTGCCTTGACCTCGCCTTTTTCGCCTCTGCCATGCACGATGCGAACACAACGATGCCCCTTGGCATGACACTCAACGAGAAACTCGTGCACCATGTCACGCGACTTCTTGACCCGTTCACCATGCAGATCCAGCGAGTCCTTGGGCACATAACTGCCTTTTCGCAATCGGTCGGCAACAAGTTCCTGAACACCTTCGCGGCGCCAGGCGAGAAAGTCCCGCGGTTCCACGGGTGGCACTTCACCCAGCGTCATGTAGTCTGGCGCTTCTGCCTTCTTGACACCCATGGCGGCCAGTCGCGCCCGTAGTTGCGCTTCCGTCGGCTTGGCGCGCGAATTTTTGTCCAGCGGTTTGTCCAACAGGCGGTTGTCGACCACGGGCTTTGCGGTCGAGAGTGGCTTGACGCCCTGCATGGCTTCGCGGAACAGGTCTTCGTCGTCCATTACGGCAACACAACACTCTCGTACTGCGCAGAACGGGTGCCGGGAATCGGCTTGTTATCGGTGGCGTGATAGGTGAACACCGCCGAGAGTTTCACCTGTTGTGTTCGATTCGGTCCTGCGGCATGAAACAGGCGGCCATGAAAAAACAGCACGTCGCCCGGATCGAGTTCGATCAGCTTTGCGGTGCGCAGCAGTGGCTTGTTCTCGGCTATTTCCGGCCGCAGGAACAGTGCGTGGTCAAAACGGCCGCGATCCAGATCAAGGAGATGACTGCCCGGAATCACCCGCAGGCTGCCGTTGCGGACATTTTCCTCACCCAGCGCAACCCACATGGAGACGAGCTCCGGGCGATCAAAACTCCAGTAACGAACGTCCTGGTGCCAGAGCGTCGCGCTCGAGTGATCCGGTGACTTGGTCATGACGCAGTTGTGATGCGCCTGCGACAGGCTGACGTTGCCCACATCCATCAGCATCTGGATCTGGGCTTTGACCTGAGGACTGGTCGCAAACGCTTTCAAGGTCGGGAAGCGGGAAACGGCAGACAACAGGCGGCGCGGCGTTCGGCCGCCAGGCACCGCTCTGGATATCGGCGCTCCGGGGTACCCTACATCCGCTTCGAATTCCGCCGGGGCCAGCACCGGGTCAAGTTGTGCACGAACTTCAGTTAATACCGAGGCGCACACGGTGAGCGGACAAAGACCTTTTCGAACCACGAATCCGGCGGTGGCAAAATCGCCTTGTCGCCTGTCGAGTTCCAGGATCTGACTCATCACGAACTCCATCGCCGGTACTGCCTCGGTGCATGGCTGGTGTCGTGAGTCGCTCATTCGCGTCACTTCAGCGAGTTGACCGACTCACGACACTAGTATAACGACCGCTGCAATATGCGGTAACAGACATGGGGGTTTTCCTGATCCGGATTTGGTCGCCGAACTGCTAGACTCGTCTGGTACCCGTCAACTGCTGCATCAGATGTTCAGCAAGATTATCCTGCCGATACTTTTAGTGCTCGGTGCAGCGGTCCTCACCGGTCTATTGGTCGCCAACCGACCGGAAGCCGCCCAGGAATCAGTCGCTCCTGTTCCCCTGCTGGTCAGCTCCATCATCGCCAAACGGGAGGCGGTGACGCATCGGGTTGACTCCCAGGGCGAAGTCAAGCCGCGCACGGAAACCACCCTGATGTCGGAAGTGAGCGGTCAGATTCAAGCCGTATCCCCCGCGTTTGTGGCAGGTGGATATTTCAAGGCGGGCGACGTACTGCTCAGCATCGATCCGCGCAACTATGAAACCCAGGTCAAGCGGGCTCGTGCCAACGTCGCGAAGGCGCGTACGCAGATCGCGACGGAAAACGCGCTGGCCGGTTACGCGGTGGAAGACTGGGAGCGTCTACGTGCCCTGCGCGCCACCGCCAAGAATGCTTCCGATCTGACCCTGCGCAGACCACAACTGGCACAAGCCATTGCCGAACTTGAATCATCCGAAGCCGATTTGGCGAAGGCCGAAGCTGATCTGGCTCGAGCCACCATCCGGGCACCTTATGCCGGCATGGTTCGCAACAAGCGAGCCGACGTCGGCCAGTTTGTCGGCACGGGCGCACCACTGGCCGAGATCTTCGCCGTGGATTACGCCGAAGTTCGATTGCCACTGACTCAGAATGATCTCGACTTCATCGACGTTCCCAAACCAGGCAACGAATCGCTGGCTTCAGAAGTGACGTTGTCGGCAACCATCGGGCAAACCCGACAGTCCTGGCCTGCAGAGCTGGTCCGCACCGAAGGAGTATTCGATGCGTCAACACGCGTGCTGTATGGCGTGGCGCGGGTTGAAGATCCTTATGCACTGAATGAAGCGGAAAACCGGGAGCCTCTCCGGATCGGGACTTTTGTCACGGCCCAGGTCACCGGCCGGGACGGTGGCTTGCTGTTCGTGGTGCCACGTGTTGCCTTGTCAGGTACCGATAGACTGTGGCTGATCGACAAGGAAGATCGTCTGCAAGCCGCCCAGGTCAGCATCGTGCGTCGTCTGGATGATCACCTGTATATCAAAGATGGACTGCACGATGGAGATCGCATCTGCCTGACGCCACTGCCGTCTGCAACCGCGGGTATGCTGGTTCGAGTCAGGGATGTCTGACTCACCAAACACCATTTCTCCACCTGCTATTTCTGCAAACGGGGGCATCGTCGCCTGGTTTGCGCGCAATCATGTCGCTGCCAACCTGCTCATGCTCAGTATCATCTTCCTCGGGGCCTTCGGACTCTCGACAACCCGCGTCGAGACGATGCCAAACGTGCAGTTCGACCAGGTCATCGTCACCGTTCCTTATCTTGGCGCGGCACCCGAAGAGGTTGAAGAAGCGGTAGTCGTCAAGGTGGAAGAGGCAGTCAAGAACGTCGAAGGCGTGAAGCAGGTTACCAGCACCGCCGCAGAAGGTTTTGGTCGGGTGATGGTTGAAATTGCTGATGGATACGACCTCGCCGTCGCGATGGATGAAATCAAGATCGCCGTCGATGGCATCGCTACTTTCCCCGCCGAAACGGAGCGACCCATCATCGGCAAGTGGAAGTTCCAGAAATCCGCCATCGCCGTGCAGGTGTATGGCGGCGTAGACGAAGCCACGTTGAAGGCGGTTGCCGACGATCTGCGTGATGAAATCGTCGCACTTCCGGAAGTGACCACCGCCGAAGTCTGGGGTGGTCGTCCCTATGAAATCGCCATTGAAGTCAACGAACAGACCCTCAAGCAGTACGGCCTGACACTCGAGCGGGTTGCCCAGGTCATTCGCACCTGGTCGGTGGATCTGCCCGGCGGCAACATTCGCACCGCAGGCGGTGACATTCGGCTGCGGACCAAGGGCCAGGCGTACAACGGCGATGAATTCGCCAGCATCGTCCTGTTGACCCGTCCTGACGGTACCCGTCTGCGGCTTTCCGATGTCGCAGTGATTCGGGATGGATTTGTCGAAACGGAAAGCCATGCATTCTTCGACGGTCAACCCAGCATCGGCGTCATGGTTTTCAGTACCGACCGGGACAACGAGATCAAGGTCTCCGAAGCGGTGCACAGACTGGTCGACGAACGTTCAGCGTCCCTGCCACCCGGCATTGAAATTTCCACATGGGCAGACAGTACGTACTACCTGAAGGGCTCGCTCGGGATGTTGCTGTCCAACATGGCGCAGGGCGCCGTGCTGGTCTTCATCACGCTGGCGCTATTCCTGCATTGGAAGATCGCCGGTTGGGTCCTGTTTGGCCTGCCCATCTCCTTTCTCGGCGCATTCATGCTCCTGCCCTTGCCGGGTATCGAAATCAGCATCAACATCCTGAGCCTGTTTGGTTTCATCCTGGTGCTCGGCATCGTCGTCGACGATGCCATCGTGGTGGCAGAAAGCGTCCATACCGAAACCGAGAAAAACGGGTATTCGCTGGACAACATCATCATCGCTACCAAACGGGTGGCAGCGCCGGTGACGTTTGGTGTGTTGACCACCATCATGGCCTTTCTGCCCATGCTGTTTGTTACCGGTCCGGTCCAGGCGATGGCAGGGTCAATCGGCTGGGTGGTCATTCTCTGCCTTAGTTTTTCATTGCTCGAATCAAAGCTGATGTTGCCTTCGCATCTGGCGATGACGATGTCGGTTCGCCAGGGAGCGGTGTCCGTGGCCCGCAAGGATGACTGGCTCAAACGCTTCATCGCCAACGTGTACCGCCCGTTTCTGGCCAAAGCCATCGCGCATCGTTATCTCACCATGGCAATCTTTCTCGCCGCGCTGATTCTCACGGTGGGTGTGGTGGCTGGCGGCCTCGTGCGATACGTGTTCTTTCCAGAAATGGGCAGCGACTACATCAGCGCGACGGTCGAAATGACCGAAGGTACGTCCGAATCCAGGGTCATCGAGATTGTTGATCACATGTCAGCATCACTCGATATCGTCAACCAGCAATTGCGCAAGGCCGAAGGCGGCAACGACGTGATTCACCACGTGTTCGCCTATGTGCGGGACGGTCGCAGCGGCCGCTTCCAGGTGGAACTGACGAGAAGTGAAAACCGCAGCACGACACCTGTTGATATCGAAAACGCGTGGCGCGACGCCGTGGGCGTCGTACCCGACACGAAACTCATCCGGTTTGAATCATCACGGCATACCGGTGGTGGACCGCCAATCGCCTTCAAGGTTTCCGGGCCGGACTATCAGAGCATCGACGCCGCAGCAGGCGAACTATCCGCCTACCTGCGCAGAACGAATGGAGTCTTTGAGGTTGAATCTTCGGCTGATCAGGGGCCAGCTGAAATCAAGCTGAAGATCCTGCCGGAAGCTGAAGCTCTGGGTGTCACCCTGCAGGATCTGGCTCGCCAGGTACGAACTGCCTTCTATGGCGCAGAAGCTCAGCGCATTCAGCGGGGTGATGATGAGGTCAAGGTGATGGTGCGTTATCCCCGCGCGGAGCGCATCAGCATCGGCAGCCTGGAATCCATGTGGATTCGCATGCCCGATGGGCGCGAGCTGCCGTTCAGTGCCGTCGCCACCTACACGATTGACCGCGGATTTACTGCCATCCAGCGCATCGACAACCAGCGTGCCGTCAGCATCACTGCGCGGTCCGACGAACAGGTGGCAGCACCAGCCATGGTGACTCGCAAGGTGCTGGATGAGTTTGCCGTTGATCTGAAGGACCGCTATCCCAACGTCGCAATTTCACTCACTGGGTCTGGTCATGAAGAACAGGTGGCCTTCCGTCTGATCATGATCGGCTTCGCGATCTCGATGTTCGGTATCTACGCCCTGCTGGCCATTCCCCTCAAGTCGTACGTTCAGCCACTGATCATCATGGGCGTGATCCCGTTCGGAATAGTCGGGGCAATCGTCGGTCACTGGGCCCTGGATTCGGCGATCAGCGCGATTTCGTTGTTCGGGATCATCGCGCTATCCGGCGTGGTGGTGAACGACAGTCTGCTGATGATCGATTTCGTCAACACCGCCGTCGAGGAGGGCAAGCCAGCCTCGGAAGCAGCCATCGATTCCGGGGCACAGCGGTTTCGCGCGATTCTGCTGACGTCGCTGACGACGTTTTTTGGTCTGGTGCCCATGCTCGCGCAGACCAGCGTACAGGCTCAGATCGTCCAGCCGATGGCGACTTCTCTCGCCTTCGGCATCCTGTTCTCCACCGTCATTACGCTCATCCTGGTGCCAACCCTGTACGTGATTGGCGATGACATCGCGCGTGCTCTGGGACGCGGTTATCGCAGCAGGATCCCGGTGCCGCAGCAAGAATCGTAGGAGCGGTCTCCAGACTGCGATTGTCGGGATCATCGAAAATCGCGGTCAGGAGACCGCTCCTACATATCTGCCATCACCAACCGCGTAGGAGCGATTTCCTGATCGCGATTGGTTCCGATTCACTTCATCTGCATCGAAATTGCCTTCAACATCTTCTCACCATAAGGTGGTCTGAGGCCGGCCATCTCCGCGACATTGATGCGGCTTTGTGTGAACACAGACTTGGCATGACTGAAGCGGCGGAAACCGTCGACACCATGATAAGAACCCATCCCTGACGGGCCGACTCCGCCGAACGGCAGATCTTCCTGCGCCACGTGCATGACGACATCATTCACGGTGACACCGCCTGACGTCGTGTGGGTGAGCACGTTCCGTTCTTCCGCCGCGTCCTGACCGAAGTAGTACAACCCAAGCGGACGCGGGCGCGAGTTGATTTAGTCGATGCTCTCCTCCACCTTGCCATAACGTTTGATAGGCAACACGGGCCCGAAGATCTCATCCTGCATGACCGACAGATCATCTGCCGGATCGACGATCAGTGTCGGCGGAATCTTGTGGTGTGGTTGTTGCCGAAAGTCTTCGTTAGCCGGATTGATCTCGACCACACGTGTCCCCCGGGATCTGGCCTCATCGATATAACCGAGCAGACGCTGGTAGTGTCGCTCGTTGATCACCGAGGTGTAGTCGTCGTTGTCGAGCAGCGTCGGGAACATCTTCGCAACCGAACGCTGCGTGGCTTCAACAAATTCGTCAACGCGTTCATCCGGTACAAACACATAGTCTGGTGCCAGGCAGATCTGGCCGGCATTGAGCATCTTGCCGGCAACGATCGCGTCCGCCGTCTTGCCAATGTCGGTGGAGCGACCAACCACGACAGGGGACTTGCCACCCAGTTCGAGGGTCAAGGGGACCAGATGGTCCGCTGCAGCCCGCATGACGTGCCGGGCGACCGAGGTTGCACCGGTGAACAGCAGGTGATCAAACGGCAGTGAAGCGAAGTCGGCGCCTGTTTGAGGCCCACCAAGGCAAACGGTGACCTCCATGGCATCGAAACGACTGGCAAAGATCTCGGCCATCAGCGCGGAGGTAGCCGGTGTGTATTCACTTGGTTTGATCATCACCCGATTGCCCGCAGCCAGAATGCCGGCAAGTGGGGTGAAAGTCAGATTGACCGGAAAGTTCCAAGGCGAAATGACACCCACTACGCCGAGTGGCTGATAGTCGATCCGAGCCTTGGCGCCGAGCAGGTTGAGCGGGAAGGGGCCCACCTTGCGCTTCTCCGGTTTCATCCAGTTCGACAGGTGTTTTTGCGCATGCCGCAGCGGACCTACCGAGGCGGCAACGTCCGTGAACAGAGATTGCGCCTTGCTGCGATGCCCGAAGTCCTCGCACATCGCGTCGACCAGACGGTCTTTATGGGCCAGAAGCAACGAAATCGCCCGCTCCAGGCGATCCCGCCGGACGGCTTCCGTGACCGCACCTTCTCGTAGATAGGCGGATTTCATCTGATCGAGGGTCGACTGCATGGTCTGACGGGTCATGTCTGTGGCTTGGTGCATGGTGATCTCCTTGCGTACACTCACCTGCACTATACCGGAGGTGGGCATGCGTGCAGCACTGATGCAACGAGGCAGGATCTGGGTCGACAACATCGATGTGCCGGTGCCAGGGCCCGGTGAGGTCCTGGTGAAGTCACTGGCCTGCGGCATCTGTGGTTCGGATCTGCACGCCACGCAACACACTGAGGCTTTCGTGAAGACCAGCAGGGAGGCCGGCGGCGCTTTCAAACTCACCACGTTCGAGCCTGTCGTGCTCGGTCACGAGTTCTGCGCCGAGGTGGTCGATCACGGGCCGGCTACCGATCACAAATTCGCCGTTGGAACACGCGTCTGCTCCGTGCCGGCGCTCACCCGCAAGCCGATGCTGTCGGTCGGTTACAGTGACATCATCCCCGGTGGTTTTGGCGAGTACATGGTGCTGTCGGAATCACTGCTGGTGCCGGTGCCCGATGGCACACCGGCTACCGCAGCTGCGCTGACCGAACCCATGGCCGTGGGATATCACGCCGTACGCAAGGCGCGGCTGGAAGCCGGCGACGCCTGTCTCGTCATCGGCTGTGGTCCGGTTGGCCTGGCCGTCATCACTGCGCTGCGGTCCGAAGGCATTCGACCGATAATCGCCACTGATTTTTCACCCGCCCGTCGACAACTCGCGATCCAGCAAGGTGCCGATACGGTGCTCGACCCGGCCATCGAAGACGCCTGGAAAGACCCCGCCCTGCGCCGCCCGGATCACGTAGTGATCTTCGAGTGTGTCGGTGTGCCCGGAATGCTGGACCAGATTTTTCTGAACGCGCCACAGAACGCACGCATCATCGTCGCCGGCGTGTGTCTGCAGCAGGATCAGTTGCGACCGCTGATTGGCATCAACAAGGAACTGAGTCTGCAGTTTGTGCTCGGTTATTCCATGGCGGAGTTCGTCGAGAGCCTGCATCGAATCGCCGATGGTCGCTTCGACGTGGGACGGCTTGTCACACACCAGATCGGGCTGAACGATGTCGCCGGAACCTTCGAGGCGCTGAAGACACCGAATCACCACGCCAAGGTCATGGTTGAGGCGTGGCGTTAGAGAATACGAATACAAGGAGACGAGCCTCATGACGTACTTGCGAATGACCATCTGTGTGCTGCTCGGGTTTTTGGCTGGCACCGCGTTGGCAAAGGACATCGACCTGCCGACAACCAAACCTGAAGCCGTGGGTATGTCGAGCGACCGTCTGGCCCGAATCGCTCCCACCATGCAGGCCTACATCGACGACAAACGAGTTCCCGGCGTCATCACGGCCGTAGTGCGCAAAGGGAAAGTCGTGCACTTCTCGATGCA
>CAMDVY010000068.1 GCA_945878745.1 Klebsiella pneumoniae
CAGTCCAGCGGCAGCAGCACCGTCTCCCACACCACCATGAACGGAAGATGCAGACAGAATAACGGATACACAGCGTCATTGAGATAGTTGAGCGTGGGGCCGCCCCGCGTCAGGAATCGAAGCGCCAGACCTGTGCACGCCAACAACCAGCACCAGACGTTGGTCATTCCCAGTACACAGTAGACGAGATAACCAAGCCCCAACGGGAGAGATGACTGCAATGGACTTAGATCTCCCGTCGAGCGATTGTAGAAAAGCTGGAACAAGACTACCGAACACGCAGCGGCGATCGCCAGCGAAATCCCGGCCAGCGCCTTGATCCGATCGAGCAGCGGCGCATGCGAAGCCAGACCATAACCCGCCAGCAAAACCAGGAACCAATGGCTGAAGCTGGCCCAGTCGTGCACCAGATCACGAAAACCGGGGTACCACATACGCAACAACAACTCGACGACAACCAACGGCACAATCACCCAGTAGATATTCGCCCCAGGCACCATTTTCACCAGCCAATGCGAGAAAAGCCGCTCGCCATTCGATGTTCGCAGCCAGTTCACGATCGGTACCAGTAGTACACACATCAGGAAGAGATAAGCGACAAACCAGAAGTGATGCCAACTCAGATGCCCATGCGGATAGACCCCTTGGGAGAACAACTCGGAATACAGATCCAGCAAGGATCCTTGAAACTGACCGACGTACCGTTTTTCCATCCAGACCATCGGTGGTACCAGAACCAGCACCCCAAAAATCAGCGGCACGACAAGCCTATGCACTCGATTGACGAGAAACTCTCTGGTGCTTCGACGCCGAAGTGCAAAGCAGACACCCATACCCGATACCAGAAACAGCAGCGACAACCGGAATTGATGCAGAAACGCGACGATCACCATCATCGTTTCGCTCGGAACCGCGTTCACCGTCATGGGAATGGCATGCGGCATGAATGCCACAGCGGCATGGAAAAAAATGAGCACACCAAAGGCGATCACCCGGATCCAGTCGAGATCAGGTCGACGCTCGAGAACGGGAAGTCGCGGCAAATTTGTCATCTCGACCTGCAGGCTTGCATCGTGCATGGTGCACTCCAATCAAAGAGAAGTGACCATTGGATGTGCCGGCTGCGGACCTGCTCTACCGAATTTCCAGGAAAATCTATCGAGATTTCAAGATCCGGCTGAAGTTTTCACTTTCCAGCGTTCTGGCCAGCCCGAAACTCACTCGGGGAACAACCATTCTCCTCGCGAAACGCCGTGTTGAATGAGGAGATGGAACGAAATCCGACATCGAGCGCAATACTCAGCACCGGCAAATTGGGTTGCGCCAGCAGGCGCGCGCGCGCCTCACGAAGCCGGTGATCATTGATGTATCGGTTGAAATTGCGATACCCAAGTGTCTGATTGATAGCCCGACGCAAGCGATACTCCGGAACGTTCAGTCGTGCCGCAACGCCGGCAATGCGAAGATCGTGTTCCGCGTAGAGTCGCTCCCGGTCCATTAATTGCTTCAGCGAGACGAGCATCGGATCCGTATTCGCGGTAGACGGCAGGTGCTCAACAACCAACGGGGCAGGCGAAGAAAAATCAAACCTGGGGTTGTAGCGCCAGAACCCAAGGTTTACGACAATCGCGAGCAGGAGAATCGCCAACATGCCCGGCGCTTCAATGTTTCCAGGAACCCGCCACTCAAATGCTGCTTCGACGATCAGCACCAGCAGCGACGCAATGCCGATAGCCAACAGGAGCAGCACACGTGCTCGCAAACGCAATTCGATGAGATCGTCCCGTCGACCACGCCACAACAGCGCCAGTGCAAACAAAACCAGCGCAAATCGAATTCCCTGGGCGGCATGGTGCGCAAGCTCCTCGGTGGTCGTTGTTTGTGGCGATAACTGATGCCACAGAACCACGAACGCGTATCCCGCGCCTAGCAGCGACCACAGGCCAATTCGGCGCCCGTCCTCGAAAATTTCTTCAACTGCAAACAGGAGGAGCAGTGGACAGAAGGCTGCAAGTACGCCTGCAAGCGTCGCGCTGCTGGCATATCCGGCAGCCAGCAATAACGGCGCAAGGAGATACGCCTGCACGGTCAGGCCGAGCCCCCCAAGTGCGCTGCGCATGCGCCACGAATTCGCGGAGGTAAAAACCGCGATAGAAAACAGCAGCACCTGTGACAGCGCCAGTAATCGAGCTGCGGCAATCAAGGCTTCCAATTGGTGTTCCCCAACGCCGCCACAAGCCGCCGACTTTTTGTGTTGTCCCTCAGAACTGTCAGCTATTCAGATAGTCATCAACACGTTTATGCACGTGCCGCACACGAACTTCCTGATAGTTGCCGAGCGTCTGTCCTCCCTTGGCGCACGTCTTGAACCCGCGTGTTTGCGCGGCCATGTTATCGGTGTCCTGGTCATAGATGGCGCCAAGAAAACCCAGTCCGGTGGCCATGGTGTAACTTTCCTCCACTTCCAGATACATGGGTTCCGGCGGTGGTGGAGCTTCTTTTTCTGGATGCTTCGGACGCAGGAAAAACAGGTCGAAGTAGCAATAATCCGGGTCATCCTTGTCGGGTCGGAAGCGATACACCATGGGCAGCGTCAAGCCGGGGAAAATGAACAGGTTGGGGAACAGGAAATACTCGATCGAATCCAGCGTTTGCGCGGTGGAGTAGTTGGAAAAATCCTGGTCGTATTGTTCACCCAGTTGCTTCTGAATGATGCGGGCATAGACATCACGCGCCGTGACACCAGGCGGCACGAGGGGAACGCCACCATCGGCAGGGCCACGCCGCCCCCAGAGTTGCTCCATCAACTCCTGTTCCGTGGGTTGTGTTGGCATGCGCGGGTTAGGTGCTCCTACCGTGTGAATGAAGCGATTCACGTTCTCCGGAAAAATGTCGTAGGTGGTGATTGGCTCGGAATAATCACGCCCTCCCGCATGCGTTTCCTTGACGTGGTAAGCCTCCATGAACGCTTCTTCGCCAGCCTTCCAGTTGATCGGCAAGCGCTTGCAGACATGGGTTTCGATGTAACGATTCTCGATATGAAAATCCTTGAAGTGCTGCGGCAGCACACCAAGGTAATTTTCCAGTGGCTCGCAGTTCAGGTCGAAGTTGATGAAGACGAATCCTGCCCAGGTACCTACCTTCACTTCTCGCAGGCTGTGACTGTCATCGGTGACATGGGGAAAGTCCCAGCGCTCCGGCAGGTCGATCAGCTTGCCATCAAGTGAATAGGTCCAGGCATGAAACGGGCAGCGAAAGGTGGTGCATGAGCCCGATGATTCCGAAGGTTTGAGCGCTGTTGCCCGATGCATGCAGGCATTGCGAAACGCCTTGATCACTCCAGCTTCGTTGCGCACCACAATGGCAGACAAATCCCCGATGTCGTAGACGTGATAGTCGCCCGACTCGGGGATGTGCTCTTCGCGACAGGCCATCTGCCAGACTCGTGGCCAGAGTTTCGAAAACTCTGCTGCAGCATGTTCTTTCGAGGTGTAGTGCGAATAAGGAATGTCCTGATCACCCATGAACTCGTAGGAGTACTCCAGAAAGGGCGCTGGCGGTTGCGAGTGGTCTCGAAGCAGCGCTTCCTGATAGGTGGGCCCCGGTGCACGAGCTTCGCCCGGTGCCAGATTCGGCGGGTTGGGTGCCATGGTTGAACTCCAGACAGTGATGATGAATGCCCCATTCTGCCCCTGCTCCACCTGATTCCGCTACCTCCCTTGGGCACCCTCGGGCACCCTGCGGAGCCTGACCCGGCTTCCGGTATGTTCTTTTTTAGTGAGACGACGCTGCCTATACTCCCTACCGGCCAGTCGCGCCCCAATTTCAGCTATCGAGGTTCACTGATGATGTTCAGATCCATCTGCCTGATCACCCTGCTGTTCTCGACAGCTTCTTACACGACGCAGGCTTACGCTGATCTGGTCGAAGCCACCAACCCGCAATCCGTCGTTGCCGCTTTGCAGGCAGGTGGTTACAAGGCGGTGCTGGCCAAGGACGCCAATGAAGATCCGCGCATCGAGAGTGCCTCCTCTGGTTCGAAGTTCATCATCAATTTCTATGGTTGCCAGAATCACCTGAAGTGCACCTCGCTGACGTTTTTCGCGGGCTGGACAGGTCTCAACGTATCCATGAACCAGATGAATGAATGGAACAAGATCCGGCGGTTCAGTCGCGCCTATATCGACAACGATGGTGACCCGATTCTCGAGTTCGATATCGACCTCGACGACGGCGGCATGAGCGAGGAGCTCTTCATCAACAATGTGGAGTACTGGGACACCTCTCCGGCGAACTTCAAGCAACACATCAGCGCGCAGTAGGTGGGTACCCGCAACACCACCCGGTACGTCAGTCAGGACAAATCCTACTTCGCCCGTAGATCGCTGCGCCGACATGCCGGGGTGTGGTCACTGTGGGCACTCGGGGTCGGTGCCGTAATCTCCGGTCATTTCTCGGGCTGGAATCTCGGCCTGGGTGTCGCCGGCTGGGGTGGCATGATGGTCGCGACACTCATTATCGCGGTCATGTACCTGGGTCTGACCCTGTCGATTGCCGAGATGTCGCCTGCCCTGCCCCATACGGGCGGTGCTTACTCCTTCGCCCGCACCGCGATGGGCCCCTGGGGCGGCTTTCTCACGGGTCTGGCCGAAAACGTCGAATATGTACTGGTGCCGGGCACGATCGTCTACTTCATCGGCTCTTATCTGACCGGCATTTTCGACACACCTGTCGCCTGGCAGCCGATGTGGTGGGTCGCGAGTTACCTGATCTTCGTGGGGTTGAATATCGTCGGCGTCGAGATGTCATTCCGCATTACCGTGGTGGTGACGCTGCTGGCGCTGGCCTGCCTGCTGGTGTTCTGGATCAGCGCCTTGATGCACATGGACTTTGGTCGTATGGCGATGAACGTGGGGCCTGGTGGGGTCCTCATTCCTGAAGGTAATGGACCCTTCCTGCCCAACGGCTGGTCCGGTGTTCTCCTTGCGCTGCCTTATGCGGTGTGGCTGTTCCTCGCCATCGAACAACTCCCGTTGGCGGCCGAAGAAAGTCACGCGCCCGAACGCGACATACCACGCGGCATCATGACCGCCATGGCCACCCTGTTTGTGTCGGCCATGCTCATCGTCTCGCTCAATCCTGCCGTGCACGGCATCGGATCACACGCACTGTCCACCTCGGGTGAGCCGCTGCTCATGGCTCTGCGCGAAATCTATGGCGAAAACACCGCAAAATTATTGGCGTGTTTTGCGCTGGTAGGTCTTGTCGCATCGTTCCACAGCATCATCTTTGCCAAAGGCCGGCAGATTTATTCACTCTCCCGGGCTGGCTACTTTCCAACTTTTCTGTCGATCACCCATGGGCGAACCCAGACCCCACACATCGCCATGATCGCCGGCTCACTTGTGGCGTTGATCGTCATGTCGGGTCTGTGGATTGGTCTGGGCAGCGAAGCCGGGGGTGTCGCCATCGGCGGAACACTGCTCAACATGACCGTATTCGCTGCCATGTTTTCCTACATCATGCAGGCGGTGTCGTTCATCCTGCTACGCCAGCGCCTGCCTGACCTGCATCGGCCATTTGTCAGCCCGCTCGGCATCTTTGGTGCCCTGCTCACCATCGTCATCGGACTCGTGACACTCTACTTCCAGCTGACCGATCCCGTTTATCGGCAGGGCGTACTGGGCGTCGCCGTGTGGTTTCTGATTGGCGTGATCTACTTTTTCTGCATCGGGCGGCATCGCCTGGTGCGCTCACCTGAAGAGGAATTTGCGATGTCCCATCGTTCGGCGACCCGGAGTGATCTTTCATGACCGGCGTGCTGGATCTGCGATCACTGCGCGCAGCAGTTTCTGCGGGGGAAATTGACACCGTCGTCGTGGCGTTTGTCGACATGTTTGGCCGATTGATCGGCAAGCGCTTTCACGCCGAGTATTTTTGCGACAGCGCCTGGGAAGAAACCCACGCCTGCAACTATCTCCTCGCCAACGATATCGATATGGTGCCGGTACCGGGTTATCAGTCGGCCAGCTGGCAACAGGGTTATGGCGACTTTGTCATGAAGCCAAACCTGGCAACTACGCGGCGAATTCCCTGGTTATCCAGGACTGCGCTCGTACTGGCCGATGTCCAGGATCACCACGGTCAGGATCTGCCCCACAGCCCGCGGGCGATGCTCAAAAAACAATGCGACCGGCTGGCTGCGCGCAACATGCAGGCCATGCTCGCATCGGAACTCGAGTTCTACCTGTTTCAGGAAACCTACGAATCCGCCCTGGAAAAACGCTACGAAAACCTGCGTACCGCCAGTGAGTACATGCAGGACTACCACATTCTCGCCACCACCAAGGAAGAAGTGGTGATGCAAGCCATTCGCAATGGCATCCATGCCGCCGGCATTCCGGTCGAAAATTCCAAGGGTGAATGGGGTCGTGGCCAGGAAGAGCTCAATGTTCGTTATACCGACGCGCTGACCATGGCCGACCACCATGTGATCATGAAAAACGGCATCAAGGAGATTGCGCACCTGCAGGGCTGGGCCATCACCTTCATGGCGAAATGGCACTACGACCTGGCTGGCTCTTCGTGCCATGTGCATGCGTCGTTGTGGGACGCAGGCGGCAAGACGCCCCTCTTCCTGGATCCGAAGGGTGAACGCGGCATGAGCCCATTGATGCGTCAGTTCATGGCGGGTCAACTCAAGTACGCAGCCGACTACACCTACTTTCTCGCGCCCTTCATCAATTCCTACAAACGCTTTCAGCAGACCGGCACATTTGCCCCAACCCGAATTGTCTGGTCTGACGACAATCGCACAGCAGGCTTTCGACTATGCAGCGCCGGGACCAAGGGTATTCGTTCCGAGTGCAGAATCGGTGGTGCCGATCTCAATCCCTATCTCGCCTTCGCAGCCCTGCTGGCGGCTGGACAAGCCGGTATCGACGAGCAGCTTGAACTGCCACCTGAGTTCAGTGGCGATGCCTACCAGCAGTCTGCGCTGACCAACATTCCAGCTACGTTGCGTGAAGCTACCGACGCGTTGAACAAATCGGCATTCCTGCGCAGCGCTTTCGGTGACGAGGTGGTCGACCACTATGTACGCACAGCGCTGTGGGAGCAGTCTGAATACGACAAGGTCATTACGGACTGGGAATTGAAACGCGGCTTCGAGCGGTACTGAACACATGACTAACCATAGAGCCAACTGGAACTATCCAACGTCGGTCCGCTTTGGTGCGGGCCGGATCACTGAACTCGCCGATGCCTGTCGATCCACCGGCATGACGAGACCGTTATTCGTCACGGATGCGGGACTGGCAACACTCCCGATCACTCAACAGGCGATGGACATTCTGCGCACGGCGGGTCTGAATCCTGTTCTGTTCGCTGATGTCAAACCAAATCCGGTGGCAGCAAACCTGGAGGCGGGCACCAGCGCTTTCAACAAGGGCTCACACGACGGCGTAGTCGCGTTTGGGGGTGGCAGCGGTCTTGATACAGGCAAGCTGATCGCCTTCATGGCGCGCCAGACCCGATCTGTCTGGGATTTCGAAGACGTCGACGACTGGTGGACCCGCGCCGACGCCGCAGCGATAGCGCCCATCATCGCCGTTCCCACCACGGCCGGCACCGGCTCGGAAGTAGGCCGCGCCGGAGTGTTGACAGACACCTCCACACAAACCAAAAAGGTCATCTTTCATCCAGGGATGATGCCCAGGATCGTCATCTGCGACCCCGCACTGACCGCCAACCTGCCGCCCTTGATCACTGCGGGCACTGGCATGGACGCACTTGCCCATTGCCTGGAAGCCTACTGCGCACCGGGCTATCACCCCATGGCCGAAGGCATCGCCGTAGAAGGCATGCGACTGGTCTTCGAAAACCTGCGCCGTGTGATGCACAACGGCAACGACCTCGAGGCCAGAGGGCACTTGATGTCAGCCGCTGCCATGGGCGCAACCGCATTTCAGAAAGGTCTCGGTGCGATCCATGCGCTGTCGCATCCCGTAGGGTCGCTGCACGATACCCATCACGGCATGACCAACGCCGTGTTCATGCCCTACGTGCTTGAATTCAACCGACCAGCCATCAGCGAGAAGATCACCAGGCTCGCGGCATGGCTGGGGTTCGCCAACGGATTTGAGGGTTTCATGACCGCAGTGCTGTCCCTGCGCAAGGACATCGGGGTCCCGCATACGCTGGCGGGGTTGAAGGTTGATGACCGGAACCGCAATCGTATCGCCAAAATGGCCGTTGTGGATCCCACCGCAGGTGGCAATCCGGTTCCACTTACCGAAGCGGCCGCTGATGCGCTGTTTGGTGCGGCGCTGTCGGGGGATTCCTCGGTTTTGAGGTCGGCTTAGACGATATTCAGGCTGACCAGCGGGTGGGTGAGAATCATGACAGCGATGGTGATCGCGATCGGGAGATCGCTCCTGCATTGTCCTGAACCGATGGTTCGCGATCAGGAGATCGCTCCTGCATGCGATTGCGTACTGACCGCGCCCTGTTAGGCTTACGCGCTTTCTGGTGGCTGCTTCCAGACCAGGATCGATAGGGAAGGCGATGATCAGATTGATGGGCGTATCCAACTCACGGTGGGGTTCTCACAGCAAGACCCTGCCGGGTTGTGGGGCGAATTCGACAGGTACTCCGGGAGCCCAGGGGTGAGCGAAAAACTGGCGCCACGATCGGCGCCGTCGATAGCCATCGAAAATCTCGTCAAACGTTTCCCGAAACAGACCCGGGACGTCATCCGTGAACTGACCTTCAGCATTCCGGCACGTCAGTGTGTGTCCTTGCTGGGTCCGTCTGGATGCGGCAAAACCACGTTGCTGCGGCTGATGATGGGGATCGAAAAGCCAACCAGCGGACAACTTTCAATCGACCCGGATTTGTCCGGCCACTTCTCCTATGTCTTTCAGGAGCCTCGGCTCGTGCCGTGGCGGACCAGTCGGGAGAACGTGCTCCTGCCGCTGGAGCTTGCCGGCTCGGAAACGGGCGTTGCAAACGACGAGGTTGATGCCCTGTTGACCTCGCTGGGTCTTGGCGAACGATTAACCAACTTTCCCAAGGAACTCAGTGGTGGCATGCAGATGCGTGTTGCGCTCGCCCGCGCACTGATCACCAAACCAAAGGTCTTGTTGCTCGACGAACCCTTCGCAGCACTGGATGAACGCACCCGATTCCGTCTGCAAGATTTGCTGCTTGATCTGCGCGATCGCCTGCAACTGCAGTACATCTTTGTCACGCACTCCATTTCCGAAGCGGTCTACCTTGGCGATCGGGTCCTGCTCATGAACCGGAATGGCCAACTCGATCAGGATCAGCACGTTGAATTCGCGCAGCGTGGTCAATCGCTGAAGCTGACGTCTGCCTTCAACGAACATGTGAGCGCATTCGCCAGACGATTCACCGAACTGGAGAGCAGCACATGATCGCGTCCATTCGGGACAAGATGCCGGCGTGGGTGTTTCTGATCCTGTTGATGGTGTTATGGGAAGCTGCGGTCAGCCGAGAGTGGGTCGCAGCCTACCTGCTTCCTGCGCCAAGCGAGATCTACGCAACGACCGTCGATCTCTGGCCAGAGATCTGGAGTGCCACGCTGTCAACCTTCAACTCGATCCTGTGGGGAATTGGCGCAAGCTTCAGCATCGGGGTCACGCTCGCCATCGCCTTTTTTGCCGTACCCCTGCTTCGTCGAGCGATCCTGCCTTTCTGCGTCTTTTTTCAAACCGTGCCAATCATCGCGATCGCACCACTGCTCGTCATCTGGTTCGGCTTTGGTGAAACCACCGTGAAGGCGTCCGCGTTCATTGTTTCGCTGTTTCCAATCCTCGCCAACACGTTGACGGGTCTGCAGGAAACGGACCCCTTGTTACGCGAGATGTTCGCACTCTACAAACCGTCAAGATGGAAGACCATCATCAAGCTGCAGGTCCCGTCAGCCATACCGTATATTCTGACAGGGCTTCGCATCTCTGTCGGTCTGGCCACCATCGGTGCGATTGTCGGCGAGTTCATTGCAGGTGGCGGACTTGGCAGCCTGATCGATTCCGCGCGCACCCAGCAACGGGTTGATCTCGTGTTCAGTGGCGTCATCGC
>CAMDVY010000069.1 GCA_945878745.1 Klebsiella pneumoniae
AACGACGGAAAATGAATGAGCTCCGTTCCAACCAGGCGGCTCTCATCCATCCCGCCGACTTCGCTTGTTGTCCATCGAACAGGGGCCGATTTCTCGACAGTCGCTTCAACAAGTGTGTAAACGTAGACGTCATCGGGGTGTGTTGGTCCATCGACTGCTAACGCCAGTCGGTCACTATCACCACTGAACGAAAGCCCGGTGATCACACTCTCGGGCTGATCCGTAACTGCGCGATGTGGTGCGCCGTTGGGCCTCATGGTCCAGAGCCGGGAGTAGCCTTCATCGTTGACGACGTAGGCAGTCGTCTGTCCATCGGGGGAGATTTCCACCAGCTCGACATCAGCATTCAGCGCAGGCGTGCTGTCACGCACCTCGCCAGTATTCAGGTCCAGCACGTAAAGGTGAGCAAAATCGCGGGTGAACTGGCCGATGAACGTGACCTGATGTGGTAAAGGTCCGAATCGCGCTGATCGCACTTTCTTCCCCGCACTCGGGACCGACGAACGTACATCACCTGTCTCCAGATCAAGTGCCAGCAGTTCGCCTGCGTTGGTGGTTGCATAGCTGATGGCCAGGAGCGTCTTCCCATCCGCGCTGAATCCCTCAGCGCCCAGCGTTTCGCCATCTCTGGCCAGAAGAACCTTCTTCTTGCCATCGAGGTCGAGCAGGTGCAGATCCGTATCGCGGCCATTGCGCTCAGTTGAGCTATAGGCAAAGGCACTGGCGTCTGGCTTCCACACCACCTGGCCGTGACGTGATCGACCATCAGTGAGCAGCCTGGTGCTGCCATCTTTCATGTCCTGCCACAGCAACTGATAAAACTCGCTGCCACCCTGATCAACCAGCAACACCACACCACCTGCATCGGTGGTTGGTGGGGGAAACACCCCTGCCACGGGCTCACGGAGAAAGCTGAGCTGCCGGCGCATGCCGAGCGGTGATCGCACGGCATGCAGCTGGTTCGTCTCGCCAAAGCGCGTCGTGATCAGAATTGAATCATCCCACCAGCCCCACAACTCGGCGCTGCGCACGTTTTGCCATGGTCTGAGAATTTCCAGGACGCTGTCCGGGACGGGGGGCACATCGAGTGTGGTGATCGTCGGCGTAGGCGAAGCAAATGGCAGCGTGGATTCTGCCTGGGCTGGCATCATCACCAGAAGAACCACTACCGTGCCAACCCACCGCCACTTTGACCAACATGCGGACCACCATGTCGGCCACCATGTCGGAAGCAAGAAGAGGACCATCTGATCTAACATGCTATGCACCCGCTGTTCCGGCCAGTGTGCCATATGACAGACAACGATCCATGTACCCATCCTGACAGTTCCCATCTCGACCGAGGTCGACGCGAGGTTGTACTGCCGCTGGACGACTACCTGGGCATAACCGAGGCCGTCGTTCGCTGCCCAACCTGCAGCTGGCGAGCACCCCTCGTAGGAGCGATCTCCTGATCGCGATCTTTGATGAACCCTACAATCGCGGTCAGAGACCGCTCCTACAAGGAGCCCCTCTGTAGTTGAGATCGCTGACCGACGTCCCGATGCGCTATGTGCGCAAAATTCCCGATTATTTTCGAATCAAGGTTAGTCAGCTCCGATCAAGCATGACGATACTGAAGGGATAGGTGTCCTTGTCACTGGCTGGATGCTCGACTCGGCTTATCTCCCGCCAGGCCGTTCGATCAAACTCCGGGAAAAACGTATCGCCCTCGACGTCGGCGTGCACCTCGGTCATGTACAGGCGATCCGCGATCGGTAAGGCCAGCGCATAAATTTCTGCGCCACCAATCACGAACATTTCCGACTGCCCATCGATGAAGCACTGCGCCGCGGCGATCTCCAGAGCCTCCGTCAGTGTCGTGACCACCGTGACTCCTGCCGCCTGATAACCCTGATCACGCGTAAGCAGAATGTTAGTGCGCCCAGGCAACGGCGAGGCAAACGACTCAAATGTCTTGCGCCCCATGATCACGGGCTTGCCCATGGTGGTGCGCTTGAAGTGCTGCATTTCCGAGCGCAGACGCCACGGCAGAGTGTTGCCACGACCGATGACGCTCTTTCGCGCCATGGCCCAGATCAGACAGATGTGTATATCGTCGATCATCGAGTCACTTGGTAGCCGCCGCTTTCATACGTGCCGAGAATTTCAGACCGCAATCGGCGCCTTGATCATGCCGTGGCAGCGATAGTCCTTGAGTTCAAAGTCATCGATGCGAAACGCGAAGAGATCACGCACGGCAGGATTGAGCACCATGCGTGGCAGCGGGTGGGGTTCGCGCTGCAGTTGTTTGTTTACTTGTTCGATGTGGTTGGAGTAAATATGTGTGTCGCCAAGGGTATGAACAAACTCACCCGCTTCCAGATCGCAGACCTGAGCGATCATCATGGTCAACAATGCGTAGGACGCGATGTTGAACGGCACACCCAGGAACATGTCCGCGCTGCGCTGATACAACTGACACGACAGCCTTCCCTCCGCCACATAGAACTGGAACAGCAGATGACAGGGTGGCAGCGCCATGTTGTCCACCTCCGCAACGTTCCACGCACTGACGATGTGGCGCCTTGAGTTCGGATTGGTCCGAAGGTCCTTGAGCACCCTCGCAATCTGATCAATCGTCTGCCCATCGGGTGTGCGCCAGCTGCGCCATTGTGCGCCGTACACCGGCCCCAGTTCGCCTTTGTCGTCGGCCCACTCGTCCCAGATGTGGACGTCGTGTTCGGTGAGATACCCTATGTTGGTATTCCCTGACAGGAACCACAGAAGCTCATGAATGATGCCCCGCAGGAACATCTTCTTGGTGGTGATAAGCGGGAAGCCGTCACGCAGATCAAACCGCATCTGCCGGCCGAACACTGAGGTGGTACCGGTGCCGGTACGGTCTCCTCGATAGACGCCGGTATCGCGGACATCCCGCAGGAGATCGAGGTATTGTTTCATGTGCTGAAAAGTCCGGGGTTGCCTGCGCAACAGCGTTTGTGAAATGCGCGTATAGCTATAGTCTTACGCCAAGCGGCCTGGATCAATCACCGAGACCTCATCATGACCGAATTTCTGCGCACCCCGGATTCCAACTTCTCCGGACTTGCAGACTTTCCCTTCGAACCGCGATATCACACTTGGCAAGACCTTCGCATGCACTACGTAGATGAAGGTCCGAGAGACGCACCGGTCATGTTGCTCACGCACGGCATGCCCACCTGGTCATACCTTTATCGGGACATGATTCCGCTACTGGTTGACGCCGGCTACCGCTGCATCGCACCGGATCATATGGGCTTTGGTCGATCCGACAAACCGACTGACATCTACTGGTACACCATCGCCCGGCACACTGAGATCCTCACCTCGCTGATCACGGCACTGGACCTGAACCGGATCACGCTGGTGTGCCAGGACTGGGGCGGTCCCACTGGACTTGCCCAGGCCGCGATGATGCCGGAACGCTTCGAGCGCCTCGTGATCATGAACACCTGGCTGCATCACCCCGAATTTGACTACACCGATGCGATTCGCAACTGGAACAAGAACTGGCACGAAGGCGGCTTGTTTGCAAGGCCCAGACCAGAGGTCGGACTGCTGCTGGTACTCAGCGCAGGACTCGCGCCGCGAGAGGTCGTCTTTCCAGCACTCATCAAAGGCGAGGCACCTGACTTTCAAGGCAAGGCCGCGACGGTGTATCGAGGGTTCGCGGCGCCCTTCAAGGGGCTTGATGACAAGGCCTTCAACGGACTGCGGCGCTTTCCGTTGTCGATCCCTTTCGACAACCACGACAACGGCAACGGCGCCGCACAGGCGCTGCACTATCGAACACTGCTTGTGCAGTCAAAGCCCTCGCACTTCATCTGGGGTTGTGCGGATGACGTATTCGTCGAGAGTTGGGGTCAGCAATGGTCGGGACAGATGGGCGGCACATTCGATGGCATCCCCGATGCCGGGCACTTCCTGCAGAACACGCATGGCGCGGACATCGTGCGTTTCATGTTGGAGCGGATAAAATCCTCGAGCTGAACACTGGAGCGTTCATCGCGCAGCGGCGTGCATCGATCGCTCAAGACGAGCCCGCCAGATGCGGGTCGCTTCGCTTGCTGGATCAAGACAAACCTCGTAGTACAACGATCCGACCGAGACGATCAATGCGTGGCGGTTAAACCAGGCTGTTTCACTGATCGTCAGTTGGCGATCGTAAACACTCAACGCCGCATCCAGAGCCTTCGACTCGCCCCATAACCACAAGCCTGTGAAGTCAAACCACCATGGTCCCGGTTCAGCATCACCCCAGTCGATGACTGCGGTCGCTCGGCCTGAAAGAGCGTCGATCAGGACATGTTCATCGTTGAGATCCATGTGACAGAGAACCTGCAGCGAATCAAAGTCGGGTAACGGACGCTTCAACAAGTCACGAATCGCGTCCCCCACCGGGGTATCGATGTGCGCGTCAATGGTATCCAGATGTTTGAGTACAAACTCAGTCCACTCGTGGAACGAAAATGGCTCCGGATCTTCATCGATGGGCTGGTTGTGCAGAGCACGAAGGAACTGACCCATCTGCTGGCCAAAGACGGTAGCGTCCAGCTTCACGCTATCTGGGAGCGCACACAGTTGTGTTCCCTTCAGCAGCGGATACACCATCGCGGCGTAGGGAATGCCGTCTACGGCCACCAGTTCAGCGCGAGGCCTGGGTACCGGCAGAGGAAGATCGTTGGGAAGTTTCAGCAACAGCGCAAGTTCAGATGCCAGTGCATCCGCGGTGCGGCGCCGCTTGGGAATACGCATTACCGTTTCGTCACAGACGAAGGTCTCGTAGTCCCAGCCTGCGCCAAGTACCGCAGGTGTACCCGTCAACTCACAGCGACGGGCAAGCTTCAACACCGCTGAGTGGTCGAGGGTGAAGTCGGGGTCCCAGGGCTGATTCATTTACGAGCGACTCTGCCGTGTTGTGGGATTCGCCCTACCGCTTGCCGCCACGCAACATGGCCGCAAGATGCTGCGGTTCATATTGCATAGCCGACACGACGTTGCCCTCCGGATCTTCAAAGCTGAGGATCTTGCCAACCGTCGGAATCGCACCGTCAAAGCGAATCTTTGCACCACCAGCAATCAGCGCCGCACGCGTAACTGCAATATCGGCGACCGAAATGGTACAGGTGAATCCGCGATTGGCCGCATCGCCTTCACGCAGGGGTGCGTGGCGTTTTTCCAGAGCGCCTTCAATGCCGGGGTTTGTCGCATCACCAGTGTGGATGCGGAAGAAATCTGGCGGACCCCACGCCTCAAACCGCCAGCCAAACACGGCGTTGTAGAACTTCTGGGCGCGCTCAAGATCATCGGCGTGTATCGCAAAGTGAACGACATTGTTGGCCATGGCACGGCTCTCGCTGATTGGGTGAACTCGCCACATCATAAACAGGGCATCGATTCAGCAAAGGATGGCAATTCGCCAAGCTCCACTGAAATCACGACAAGGTGGCGATGTGCATCGATTCTATTCCAGCGAAGAGTTGATCGCTTTCTGGCCAATGGTCGAGACCCGATGACGCAACCGGCGTACAGATCTGCAGCCTGATGGCTGCAGCTCTCGTAACTCAACCGCACCTTTCTCCTGGGCACAAAGACTCAAACGCGTCTTCAACATCGACATCACACGGTGCCTACTCCGTATTGGTCAACGCTGCGTTATCGAAGACGTCACCAAACCTGACCTCATTCGCAAGATTCTCGAACAGCGTGCCCCGCCTCCCACGTCGGACGCACCCGCGAGCACGTAGATATCTCCTGGCGACCCGACCATCACTACGTGTCGGACTCCAGCATCCACACGGGGATGTCCCGTTGGACGTGCAGCACACGCCAGACGTCGATATGGTTCGGATGCTCGACATAGAACACGATATGCGGATAGCGGGTCAGCAGCCAGGCACGAAGTCCGGGCAAGTTGAGTTCGTGGGCATAG
Organism: Klebsiella pneumoniae; assembly: GCA_945878745.1. Lineage (GTDB taxonomy): Bacteria > Pseudomonadota > Gammaproteobacteria > Pseudomonadales > Azotimanducaceae > SYFY01. The sequence goes on from CAMDVY010000069.1 coordinate 5,957, forward strand.
CGCGGTGAGCCCGCGGCCGGATGGCGGCCTATGTGGGCGTAGGCCTTCTCCAGCGAATCGATGAAACCAAGCGCTACGGCTTCGCTGGCCTCCTTCAGATAGTAGGCAACAGCCTCGTCGACATCCCAGTTGGCCTGCTCACGCGGGATAACTGCCTTAGCCTTCACGCCTCGGCGGCAGGTTTGCCAGCCTTGCGCACCCGATCCCGCAGGCCTTCGAAGTAACTGGTGTCGGCCGGCACGGTTGGAGCCGAGGTGGCTCCGGCCAACAGTAGGCCGCGTAGTTGCAGGCGATCCTGATCCTTGCGTATGAGTTCGCGCACGTACTCGCTACTCGTGCCGTAGCCGCGCTGGCTGACTTGCTCATCCACGAAGGACTTCAGGGCGTCCGGGAGGGAAATGTTCATCGTGCTCATGGCGCAAGCGTAGGTTTTTTGGCAAATTTTGGCAACGTCTGTTTTCCAACGTACCGAAAGAAGGCATCCACGCCCAACCCGAACAACTACCCGCCCTACTGAGACCTGACGATCACATCCGCATCGACGACGCCTTTGCGCTGATGGCGCATCTGCTGGCCAAACCGGCCGGCAACTACCAGGTCGGCAATCCTCAGAACGCCACGCGCAAGATCAGCGGCGTGTAGCGCACACCTCTTCAGGGTGATGGCCGCTGCGCCCGTGGCTCCAACGCATGCATCTTCCGGCGATGCACGCTTCAGCCACTGCCCAGCCCCGCGCGCCTAGCGCGCACTATCAACGGCACCAGCCGGAAAACACCTCACTCTACCCGATCATTGAGCAAAATCTGCCGGTCCTGCGCGATGCACTACAGCAACAGGAAGCCTCGCTGCCGAGGTTCGTACTCACCGAATTCGAAGACTATCTGCGCTGCGGCCGGCTCGAACACGGGTTCGTGCGTGTGAAGTGCGACGGTTGCCGCCACGAACACCTGGTGGCGTTCTCCTGCAAACGTCTTCTTGCAAAAGTCAGGGGTTTTGCCCTTCCTGTGGCGCGCGTCGAATGATCGAAAAGTCGGCTCACCTCGTTGATCACGTCTTCCCGGAAGTACCGATTCGCCAATGGGTGCTGAGCTTTCCCTGGCCTTTGCGCCTGCTCTTCGCGAGTAACCCCGATGCGCTGCGGTGCGCTGAATCTCAACGTTCCTCTGCACATGCTGATACTCGACGGGGTGTATACCCAGGGGCCGGACGGACCGCGATTCCATCGCGTCACCGCACCCAATACGAAAACCCTGGAGCGCCTGCTTAACCGTCTCATCCAGCGCATCGTCCGCAGGCTCTCTCGCGACAGCCATCTCATCGAAGACACCGAACAGCCGCTGACGCAACTTGCGCTCAACCTGGAACCCACTGACGCCGTGGATCACCTGAACGCCGCGTCCACCCGCTATCGTATCGCCGTCGGACAGGGTGCTGGTGGCAGAACCCTCACCCTCAAGAACCCCGCCCTCAACCGGACCAATGCAACACCCAAACCCTTCACTGCCAATCAGGACAGCTTCTCACTGAATTGCGCCGTGTCTTGCCAGTCACACCAACGCGACCGGCTCGAGCGGCTGTGCCGTTACGTGACTCGGCCGGCGCTGTGTCTCGACCGGCTATCAGTGAATTCAACCGGCCAGGTCGTCTACCAGCTCAAGAACCCGTTCCGCGACGGCACCACGCACGTCCTCTTCAGTCCAGCAGACTTCATCGCTCGCCTTGCCGCGCTCGTGCCGCGACCCCGCGCCAATCTGACTCGCTATCACGGTGTGTTCGCACCCTCATCACCACTCAGGCAACACATCGTGCCAGCCGCATACAAAACCCGCAGGCCCAAAAAAAAACAAAAGACCACAACAACGCAAGATCATCAGCAAACCGACAAAAGCACCCGGAACCATCACCCTGCCGTAAGCTCAGAACCTCCCACCGCGCCCCTCTCGTGGGCACAAAGGCTCAAACGCGTCTTCAACATCGACATCACGCTGTGCCCGCTTTGCGGTGGCCAACTTCGCGTCATCGAAGACGTCACCGACCCCAACCTCATTCGCAAGATCCTCAGTCACGTCCAGCAGCGAGCCCCGCCCCGCAAGCCACCCGCACGCGCAAAACCACACCAGACAACCCCCGATCTCTTCGTCGAGCCCTGACAAGTCCTCGACAACTCACAACCCTGCACGACTGAATTCCGCTCTTCCCTTCTCGCTCAATGCAGCGTACGGCTTCCGCTTCCTTCCACGTGAGAAATTCCATCCCCTTGGATTCTTCGCCTACACATCGCAGATCGCCGACCAAACCATCGCCTCAGGCAGTACTTCGGGATCAGCGAGAAAACACCCGTTGTCCTTCCTATCTTCAACGTTGACTCGATAGCAGAATGTAGAGGTCCTTACGCCCCTTCGACGTTCCGTTACTACGAGATCCGACCCTTTGGCGCTTTCGGCTCCATATCACGGTTGAATCCAGTACTCGACCGGGCGTACGAGGAACTCCTCAATAGCGATGCCGTCTCCGCCCACCAGCAAGACTCGATCCGTGCCAAACGTTGCGGCGAAAGCATCCGTGCCTGACTGGTTCGCCCCTTTGACGCCGCTCTTGACTTCGATCGCGACGACCCGCTGTCCGGTTCGAACGACAAAATCAACCTCGTCACCACGCTCCCGCCAGTAAAACAGTTCACATAGACCACAGGCCGCTGCATTCGCGAGATGCGCGCCAACCGTCGACTCAACCAGTCGCCCCCAGAACGCGCGATTCGCGCGGGCATCTGCCAGCGACAATCCGGAAAGCGCGCTCATCAGCGCAGTGTTCATGACCTGTAGCTTCGGGCTTGAGCCACGACTTCGCGCAGTATCGCCGACGAACTTTTGTAACCCCCGAACCAAACCCGAGCCTGAAAGCAGATCGAGGTAGTGCGCGAGCGTGGTGGTGTTTCCCGCGTCGTGGAGCTGCCCAAGCATTTTAGTAAACGAAAGAATCTGGCCCGAATAGCTGCATGCAAGTTCAAACAATCTTCTGAGCAACGCGGGTTTGTCGATCCGGCTCAGCAGCAGAACATCACGGGACAACGACGTTTCGATAAGACTGTCGATAACGTATCGACGCCATCGGTCAGGCTGCTCGATCAGCGGCGCAGCACCCGGATACCCGCCGAACCAGATGTACTGATCCATATCGAATCCGAAAGCATCCCGCATTTCCACGAAAGACCAGTGTGGCGTGTGCAACAGTTCGAAACGTCCTGCGAGGCTCTCGGTCAGACCACGGGCCACCAGAAGCGGTGCAGAGCCGAGAATCACGATCCGTAGCGGCAAGCCAGACCACGAATCCTCATCCCATAGGCGTTTGACCGTTTCAGACCAGTTGCCGATTTTCTGGATTTCATCCAGTGCGAGTACCGCACCACTAACGCCCTGCGCTTTGGCAACCATACGTGCAACGTCCCATTGCTGCGCAATCCAGTCAGCGCCTCGCAGCGTTGGCTCGTCGGCACTGGCATAGCGGAATGCGGTACCCATGTCTTCGGCGATCTGCTGAACCAGCGTGGTTTTACCGACTTGCCGCGGACCGGCCACGACCTGGATCAGGTGGCGAGGCTCTTCAAGACGCTTTCGCAGCTCTACGCCCTGGACCCGCCGGTACGATTTTGACGAATTACTCAACATATTGAGTATTTTTACTCAGTGTATTGAATAAATCTAGCCTATCGCGTGTCGGCATATGAACGGACCAGGGAAATCGAGGTTTCCCGAGGTGTGCTCTCGTCAAACGGATACCAAACGACGTTAAGTGCAAAGTCCACCCTCGTGGCCGCGACTTGCGGTGTACGAGAAACCTAGCCAGGAAGAAGCTCAACGTAGCCCCATCGACGGGCAGCATCCGTCACAAAACAGACATACATACCGATTCTTTAAGGAGTGAATTCGAGAACAACTTGAGGGCATCTGGTTCCAAGGAAAAATCTCGCAATGGCGCTAAGAATTCCTCCAAAGGCGATACAAGGCACTCTGTGACAGATGACGGCAAAAATGGCATTACGACTGACTACTTTCGAAACGGTGTAAGGGAGATGAAAATTCGCTTAGATAGACTCCTTCCGGATTAGTCCAGATGGTTAAAGACAGAGTGATCTTCGACCTTAGGC
>CAMDVY010000070.1 GCA_945878745.1 Klebsiella pneumoniae
AGATGAAACACATTAATCACGAGATCTACGGGACGTTCGTGAAGAACGACCCCGGCATTCCGCTGGAGAGCGTCAACCAGTTCGTAGAGACCCTGCGGACCATCGGTATCAAGAACGATGTACACATCTACGATGAGGTGAGCCATGGCTTCTGGCTGCACGTCGACAGCAATCCCGTGACCAATACAGGCCCCGCCATTGACGCTTGGGACCGACTGAGGGCATATCTGAAACGAACTTTGGCCACCGATTCCTGAAACTTCGGCGCCTGACGACTGGACTGGCTGAGCTCTCCCCCTTTAACCTTCGTACTGACCTGCTGGGCTGCATGGCGCAACGCACATGCCGCCCAACTACCGGAGCTATTCATGTGGATTCGTAGACTTGTCCTGATCGGCGTCGCCTTGTTCGCAGTGCCCGCCGCCAACGCCCATCATGCCTTTGGCGCCGAATTCGATCCCAACCGGCCCTTGGTGCTGCGTGGTCCGATCACCAAGGTGCAGTGGGTCAATCCGCACGCCTGGATTCACATGGAAGTCACCAAGGAAGATGGCACCAAGGAAAACTGGATGGTCGAAGGCGGCACGCCCAACACCCTGCTGCGCCGCGGCCTCACCAAGCAGACGCTGCAGATTGGGACCGTCATCGTCGTCGATGGATATCAGTCAAAGGATCGCTCCCTGCGTGCCAATGGTCGGGACGTCACGTTCACCGACGGGCGCAAGCTGTTCCTCGGATCATCCGGTACCGGCGCGCCAAAGGACGGAAGGGATGCATCGGAGCGTTGAGGATCTAACCTGTTGGAGCGCGCCGTCCACGAGGTCTCACCAGCACACTCCTCGAACCTGCGAAGACGGTGGAAAAGGATACCCGGCCACGGATGGCCGGGCCGCAAGGGCATCGGCGTAGCCGATTCCCGCAGCGTGAGGGAGCGAAGCGACCGGTAGCGCCGACAGGGCAGGATGCCCGTAGGCAAGAAAACACCCGGCCACGGATGGCCGGGCCGCAAGGGCATCGGCGTAGCCGATTCCCGCAGCGTGAGGGAGCGAAGCGACCGGTAGCGCCTAAAGGGCAGGATGCCCGTAGGCAAGAAAAAAAGTCTCACATCGCGTTCAACCCACCATCAATAATGAACTCACTCCCGGTCGAGTAAGAGCTCTCATCACTCGCCAGAAACAACGCCATCCGTGCTACCTCCTCCGCCGCAGCGCTTCGCCCGAGCGGGACACGCCGTATCATCTTGTCCGTATTGGGACCAAGCAGCGCCGCCATCGGCGTTTCGATGATGCCGGGGTGGATGGAGTTCACCCGCACTCCGCTACGCGCCAGTTCAATAGCCGCAGTCTTGGTCATACCACGAACAGCCCACTTCGACGCCCCATAAGCGATGGCGCGCATGGCACCACGCAGGCCGGCCAGTGACGAGATGTTGACGATGGAACCCCTGCCCGCTTCCGTCATGTGCGGCGCGACCGTGCGCATCCCGAGGAACACGCCAGTGCAGTTGATGGCCATCACCAGTTCGAATTCATCGAGGGAGGTTGCAACCAGCCGATTGCTGCGGAAGATGCCGGCGTTGTTGACAAGCACATCCACGCGCCCGTCTTCGGCAATCAGATCGCCGACCACACTCGCCCACTGATCCTCGTCACTCACGTCCAGATGGCGGTACTCGGCACCAAGTTCGGCGGCCAGCTCCTCGCCTTCCACATCGAGGACATCAGCAATCCAGACCCTGGCGCCTTCTTTTGCAAACAGTCTGGCTTCTGCCGCGCCCTGCCCGCGTGCCCCACCCGTGATGAGACAGACCTTGTCTGCCAAACGTCCATCGGCCATCGTCTCGTCCTCCGCATCTGTGTAGGAGGAACGTAGTCCGGAGTGCGGCAGGAATCAACCGAATCGGCGAGCGGGCGGCGCGGTCTCGGGATGCTGCAGTGCATGCCTGCGGATCCCCTCGCTGAGGGAAAAGCCGGAAATACCCAAGTTCTTGATGCGGTACATTTCTCGATCCGCCACCGCGAGAACGTCGACCAGCGACGTTCCATCGAGAGGTGCGCAGGCAACACCGATGCTGGCGCCAATGGGGATGATCGTCCCGCGAATGCGCAGCCCGGCACCGAGCTGGCTGATCATGCGTGTCACTACCATCGAAACGGATTCGTGCTCATCTCTCACCAGGCAGGCGACAAACTCGTCTCCGCCGTTTCTGGCCAGCACGTCGTCGGGCTGCAGACACATGTACAGCTGCTCGGCGACAAACTTCAGCGCCCGATCGCCAACCGCGTGTCCATGGTTGTCGTTGATGGCCTTGAAATCATTGAGGTCGATGAAGAGCGTTATGGCATAACGTCTTTGATTCATGGCCGAGACCAGCAATCGGGCGGCTTCCCGCTCGAAGTACAGGCGATTGCCGATGGACGTCAATACATCGTTCTCTGCAATCCAGATCGCCCGGCGCCTGGCTTCATCCTTGAACTCCACATCACGGGCCCGTGAATGCCGCAGCAGATAGTTTTCGCGCGCATATTGCTCACGAACAACCTGCGCGATGATCGATATCAATACCACCGACACAAAGCAGAAGAGGTTCGAGACCAGCGTTGCCTCGTTGCCGGTGGCGAGATAGTTCTGTTCGAACACCGCAACCAGCACGTAGCCAACGATAAACGTGGCGGACAAGCCGGCTGTGAGCCACACACGCAACAAGGAGAGCGCGTGCAACGCTGTCGAGATCAGGATCAAGCCCATGAAATAATTGTGGTAGGCGATATCCTCGGGTGAAGCGATCACAATCATGCCGAGGATGCAGCCACCGAACGATCCAATCGAAGCTATGGCCGCGATGGGGTAGTACTTTGGATAAGCGGGATGCCAGGACCAGGCCAAACAGGCCAGTGCACCCATGCACATCAGTCCACGCATCGTCCATACTTCATACAACGCCGACTCGATAACCCACTGGTCAAGAACGCCATAGGACAGGATCAACCCCAGGGCCAACAGCATGGTGACACGTGTGAGCAGGACCTTGCGCGGGGCAAGTTCCGCCTGATAGTCGCGTTCAAGCGCCTTGGTGAAGCGTACTGGCGTCCACATGTTGTCAGGTATTCATCGCATTCAGGTTCCGCGCCCGGGATGCCGGGTTCCGATGCTGTCAAAAGCAACCAGAGCGTATTCGCCGAACCGAATCAGGGTTTTGTCCCATCGCACGGATGGCGCGGTGAAATCAGCGCGAAGCGAAATATTGTGATTCCTCGCACACGAGGAGTGTGACCCGGTTTAGCCGAGATCCCCATTGAGCGTCTGGCGAACCAGCGTTGCCATGTCTGCACCGCGTCCTTCGGGCAATCGACCAAGCCCGGTGATCACACCACGACGGTTGGCTTCGGGCTGGTTCTGACTCGCTTTGGTCTTGCCTGTCATCTGCTGGACGTCGATCTCGATCCCCTTCAACTGATCGATCAGCCGGGTGGTGTATGCCGCCGGGGCATCGGCAACTCGCCAGGGTGATTCCATGCCGGCTTCCTGTTGAGTCGTCAGGGCATCGATCTGGTGACGAATCCAGCTGGCATCACGAATGACCCGCAACGCACCGCGGACCTGCACCACCTGATAATTCCAGGTGGGAACGACACGTCCGTGTTCCTGTTTGGCGGGATACCACGACGGGGAGATATAGGCCTCAGGACCATGGAAGATCACCAGCACGGCCGTCTCATCCGCTTCATTGTCGCCAATCGGATTGGCGAGCGGCACGTGACCCTCCAGGCGCAAGGCATCCGCTTCTTCAACGACGACCAAGGGCACATGATCGGCCGTCAGCCCATCTGAACTCATCCTGATGATGGTCGCCAGCGGCCATTCACGGATGGTCTGTATCAGACTCTCGCGGCTTTGTTCAACGAAGTGGCTCGGCAGATACACCATCACACCGATCCAGTCTGAATGATCCGCACATCACCAGTCGACACGTTCATACCTTCGAATAGGGCGCGGTGATTTCGTAGGCAGCGACCAGGTCGTAGCGCTGCCCCGGCAGATCGTCATTACCTGCCTCCCAACCATGCCATGGGTATTCGACAGCGCCGTTTTCACGCAGCCTGGCAAGACCGGAACTGGCTTCGATTACAAAAAACGGCCCATGTTCATCACCACGCTGCATCGGCAGACGGGTTCGCGTGCGTGCACCCGGCTCAGCCGTCCGGTACATGCCTCCCTTGCCAGTGCCGTTGTTCAATACCTGATGCACCTCTGCAAACGCGGGTGCCATGTCGGATGGTGTATTACCGTGATTGTGAGTAGAGAGGTCTACACCCTTGCCAGCGGTCCAGAAATAGACATAGGCAATCTCGGCACCATGGGAATCGAGCAGATGAAAGCCGGAGACGAGATGCGCATCCGCACCGTTGAAAAATGGCGTGAAGCTGCTGAATCGCTGTTCGAAGGATTGCCAGCCAAGGTGCTCCGCCAACGGCCCTGTAATCTGCAGTTGACTCATCGAAGCGAGCGGCTGTTCGACGTCAGCGTCTGCCGTAAAGATCGCCACCAGCGCGCCGCCTGATCCGGCGGCGATCGAGTTCGTGGTCAACCTTGTTGTGATCACCGACCCAACCGCCGGGTAGGCGCGACGCTCAGGCGCAGCCAGCGAACCAAGAATCACCTTCACGTGACTAGTGCCGCGGGTGGAATCGAGCGTCAGCGTCTCGCCACTGGCCATCGTGACGAACTGCAGTCGCCACGGCCCCATGCACCACTCGGGAGACACCAGGCTCCGGGTTCCGATACCCATGCTGAGGCTGATCCCAGGCCGTTTGGGGTGCTTGGCTGGTGTCACGTTCGGCTGCATGTTGTTCAGTTCAATCATCGAAACGCTCCGCAATGGGTTGGGTTCACTTGACCTGATTCAACGCCCAGTCATAGTCATATTCCAGGTCGATTTCAGGGTCCAGCAACACCTTGGCCAACGCCCCTTGCCGCTTCGCAAGCCAGGCTCGCACCACAGGTTCGTCGCCGCCAAAATCGACGCGATACCAATCGAAAATACTCGACGCTATCAGCTTGCCATCCTCCAGCCGCAGGCCACGGGAATGTACCAGATACTCACGCATCTGCTGTTCGAGCATCGACTCAAGATTCTCGGGGGTGTACGCCCGGGTGGCGAGATTCGGACAACCTACGCTTGCGCAATTCACCGCAAAGTGAACACGTTCGTCTCCATACAGCGGCCGCAGAATGCGATGTTCAATGTCATTGAGCGTCAAGTGCTGGCCCTGAATCTGGACCACCTCGTCGTCCCATGGACCAATCGACAACAGCTTTCTGCCCATGCGCAGGATGCTGCGCTTGCGTGGATAGTCGAGCACCACCTGCACCGTCAGGGCGTTGTACAGATTGATCCAGTAGGCTTGCTGTGCAACGCGCGTCAGCCCGCGTGGATCGAGCGCTGCCTGTGTACTGACGTACGCTGACAACGCGGCCTGATCCTCGGCTGTAACAGCCTGGTACCTGACTCGATTGATGCCATCCGGCGAAGCGACCAGGTAGCGGTCGAGAAAGTGCTGCCAGGGTTCATGGTCCACTTCTGGGACCTCTCCCTGCACATTCCAGAAATTCCAGGCAATCGGATCAGGCACGGCGGCAGCTTCTCCCGAGTAAAACAAGAACACCAACACGATAGAACAAAGACCGGATCGACTCATCAACGCACTCCAACGCGCTCGACTTCCACCACAATTCCATTCAGTGCGGCTGTCCCGGTAGGTTCATCGACAAAGCTCGTGGCAGCCAACCGGTTGTAGTTGGCCCGCGCAAACCCATGCGGCAGGCAAACGACACCACGACGCAGATCGTCACCAAGAACCACCTGCGCTTCGACAGAGCCAACGGCATTGAAGAGACGAACGCGATCACCCGACGCGATGTTTCTTAGCCTGGCATCGGCTTCATTCATCTCGATCACGCAGATGTCCACACCCTTGTCGAGACCCTTGATACCTGTCAGCCAGGAGTTGTTTGACTTGACGTTGCGACGACCAATCAGCACCAGGCCATCTTCATTCGGCATGGACTTCAGTCGTTCGATTTCTGCCAGCACCAGCGGCGGCGCAAGATCGATGACACGGTCTGCATGCCGCATCACTTCAGCCAGTCGCGGCCGTAACGCACCCAGCTCCACACCATCAGGCGATGCTGCGACCTTGCCGAGAGTGAGACCCTCTCGCGCCCCGAAAGCGTCACCAAACGGTCCGGCACGAAACCCGAGATCGAGCATCCTTTCAACACCATTGGACGGCTCTATCAAACCCAGGATTTCCTGAACGTCCCGGCCAAAGAGTGGGCTTGTTGGATCACTGACATGTCGATGTACGGCGTGGGCAACCAGATCATCTTCAAAACCGGCAAGCTGCGCAGCATTGGCAACTTCTCCGTTCGAAGACAGGCCGTATGCCAGCTGCAGGCACAGACCCCACTCGTCGGGCCGCTCTCCCTTCGTTACCAGCGGCGCTGAATAACGCGCAACATTTTTCCAGCCCCAGGAGCCGAGGTAATGATCGTAGTGGCTCTCTTCGAAGGGCGAGGTTCCCGGCAACAGCACATGCGCAAGCGCGGCGGTTTCCGAATCAAAGATGTCCACCGCCACAATCAGTTCCAGGGACCCAAGCGCCTTTCGCAACCGCTCGCTGTCCGGGTTCGACAGCAACGGATTACCGGCAAAACAAACCAGTGCACGAATTTGTCCAGGCCCATCGGTTTCCATTTCTTCGGCAAGGCAGACAACCGGCAGCTGTCCTCCTGCCTCAGGTCGACCCGATACACGACTGAACCAGCGTCCATACTCGATCCCCGACTTGATGGGGCTCGCGGGGCTCGCCATGACCTGCTCACCAAACAGCGCGCCACCCTGCACATCAAGGCTGCCGAGCAGGAGATTCAAGGTCTCAATCAGGAAGCTCGTGAGCGTACCAAAGGCTTGCAGCGTCGTGCCGATGCGGCCATACACCACCGGTGATGTTGCAGACCGAAGCTCTGCCGCCAACCCCCGGATCAGCTCAGCTGACAATCCGGTCCTCTGCGCCGCTTCATCGATGTCGATGTCGGCCAGCGCCGCCAGCAGAGTCGGGAACCCACGGGTTGAATAGCTTGAGGGAAGCGTGCGGCCAGACTTGACGAGTTCGTTGATCACCGCCGCCAGCAACCAGGCATCCGATCCAGGACGCACGGCGAGATGCTGATCTGCAAGGCGCGCAGTTTCTGTCCGTCGGGGATCGATCACCACCAGGCGTCCACCGCGGTCCCGCAGCACCCGAACCTTGTCGCGGAATTTCGGCACCATCCACAGACTGCCGTTGGAGACCACGGGATTGGCGCCCAGCATCAAGAGGAAGTCGGTATGCACAATATCCGGCACCGGCACCGCCATGTCGTTGCCAAACATCAGCTCACTGGCCAGTTGTTTGGGCATCTGATCAACGCTGGCCGCCGAATACAGGTTGCGTGATCCCAGATGTCCGGCGAAAACGCCCAGCCCGGTCCCCAGTCCGACGTTGTGTGCCGACGGGTTGCCGATATAAATCGCCACCGAATCGTTGCCGTATTGCCGACGCACCTGGCTCAAGCGCTTTGCAGCGAGGGCGAAGGCCTCGTGCCAGGTTGCAGTTCGAGTGCCCGATTCATCCCGGATGCGGGGTTCCCGAACCCGCCTCGGGTCCGCATGCAAGGCAGCCAGCGCGACCCCCTTGGGACACAAATGGCCTTCGGAGAAGCGATCATCTTCATTGCCACGGATACGGACGATGGTCTCGCCCTGCATGGTCACACGCAGACCGCAGCCCGCTTCGCAAATGGGGCAAATGCGGAACTGATCGCGTTCCGTGATCGGATCTTGTATCGGCTCTGTCATGAGTTGAGGGTATCGCACTCCACTTCTGTTCGGCCAGCCAGTAAAGTCAGACAGCCAATTCCGGCAAAAGGTTCGAAACCCGCCACATGCCTCACATACTCATCGTCGAAGACGAGCCGGCCATCGCCGACACGCTGATCTATGCCCTCACCGCCGATGGACACTCAACACACTGGACAACGCTGGCCGGTGAAGCGATTGCCTATCTGCAGGACCAGGGTGCAGACCTGGTGATCATGGATGTGGGGCTGCCGGATCAGAACGGCTTCGAGGCCTGCAAGCGGCTGCGCCTGTTCTCCGAAGTTCCAGTACTGTTCCTCACCGCGCGTGGCAGCGAAGTGGACCGCGTCGTCGGGCTGGAAATCGGCGCCGATGACTATGTCGTCAAGCCGTTCAGTCCACGCGAAGTGGCCGCCCGCATTCGTGGCATTCTCAAACGAACCGGCATCGCCAAGGCTGCCGGTGCGGAGTCGAGCAGCGTCAGTCCGTCAGAGACCGAGTTTGTGATTGATACCAACCGCCAACAGATCAACTATGCGGGTCGGGCTCTGGTCCTGACCCGATTCGAGTTTGAAATTCTGGCCTGCCTCGTGCGGCAACCGGAACGTGTGTTCTCCCGCGAACAGCTGCTGCAGGCCGCCGGAATCAGCTCCTACGCCGGTTATGAGCGCAATATTGACAGCCACATCAAGAGCCTGCGGGCCAAACTTCGACAGGTCGATGCAGACCGGGAACCCATTCGCACCAATCGCGGCTTTGGCTACAGCTATCAGCGAACCTCCCCTGCCGGCGGCGGCTGACGTCCATGCCTTTGTCACTTGGACTGCGCATCTTTCTCGTTTATGGCGTGTTTGTCGGGCTGATCGGGTACTTCGTACTGCGGATGGTTAATGAGGAAATCAAACCTGCGGTTCGACAGTCCACAGAAGAAACACTCGTTGATACCGCCAATCTGCTGGCGGAACTGCTGGCCGAAGAACTTGAACCTGGCGATCTGCAAGCGGGCAAACTCGCCTCGGTGCTGACACGCTATCAGTCCCGCCACCCGGAGGCTGAAATCTGGGGCATGCCAAAAAATGATGTGAGTCACCGCATCTACATCACCGATCAACTCGGCATCGTCCGCTTCGATTCTGCAGGAATTGCCGTGGGTCAGGACTATTCACGCTGGAATGACGTTTACCTGACACTGCACGGCAAGTACGGCGCGCGCTCCACCCGCGATGATCCAGCGGATGAAAACTCGACGGTCATGTACGTGGCAGCACCCATCCGCGTCAGCGACCAGATTGTGGGTGTCCTGACCGTGGCCAAACCGAATCACACGCTGCAACCCTATATCGAACGATCCCAGCGACGACTGGCGCTGATCGGAGGTGGCCTGATCGCGTTGGGCCTCCTGTTTGGGGCGGTGTTGTCCTGGCGATTCGGCCGCGCGCTAAAACAGTTGACCACTTACGCAACGGCGATCAGCGAAGGTGACCGGGCAGTTGTACCGCTCCTGAACGGCAGCGATCTCAAACAACTGGCCGGTGCTGTCGAAGCGATGCGTGTACAACTCGAAGGCAAGGCCTACGTCGAACAATATGTTCAGACCTTGACCCATGAACTGAAGACGCCGCTCGCTGCCATCAACGGCGCCGCGGAACTCTTGCATCAGGATCTCACCCATGCCGACCGAAACCGGTTTCTGCGAAACATCGAAACCGAGGCAGAACGTCTGCATCAGTTGAGCGAGCGTCTGTTGCGCCTGTCTCAGGTGGAATCGCGACACGGGCTGGAATCTCCGGAAGTGCTGGCCGTGGACGAACTGGTGCACGCCGTGGTCGAAAGTCAGACACCGCGATTGCGGCAGCGCAATCTGCACTTGACGGTCAATCTCGCGACCGCAGTGCACATTCATGGCGAGCGATTTCTGCTTCGGCATGGCATCAACAACCTGTTCGACAACGCCATCGAATTCACGCCTGATCACGGAAAAATCATCATCGACGCGGCGGCCGCCGATAGTGAAGTCATCATCAGGATCAGCAACACCGGCGCACCGATTCCAGACTATGCCCTGCCCCGTCTGAAAGAACGCTTCTACTCCCTTCCCAGACCCAGCACCGGCCGCAAGAGCACGGGCCTGGGTCTCAACTTTGTTGAGGAAGTCGCGGTACTGCACGGGGGCACGCTGACG
>CAMDVY010000071.1 GCA_945878745.1 Klebsiella pneumoniae
CATCCATCAGTGAAGTGTTCCGGCGGACCGCCCAATGCGCGAGGGGTTCAAGGAAAACTGTCGGAACCTCCAGAGCAGCCCAACGGCTGCCACCGCAAGTCCAGTCGTCAAACCCATCCAGAACCCGTTTGGACCGTAGGCGTCAAACCCCAGGTACCCATAACCAAGAATGACTCCCACCGGAAAGCCGATCCCCCAATACGCAAACAGCGCGATGTACATCGGCACCTTGGTGTCTTTGTACCCTCGCAGCGAACCGAGCGCCGTCACCTGGGTATCATCGAACAGCTGAAACAAGGCAACGAACACCAGCATCTGAACAGCCATGGCGGACACCGCGGCGTCGTTGGTGTACAAGCCGGGAATCCACATTCGGGTAGCCAGCACAACAATGGCGGCCAGCACAGCAAAAATCGCCGCAATACCGATGGCCAGCCAACCACTGCGACGTGCTGCCGCAAGATCGCCGGCACCAACGTTAAAGCCAACACGAATGGCAGCGGCCATACCAATCCCCATGGGCAACATGAACGTCAGCCCACCGACATTCATCGAGATCTGATGCGCGGCGACAGCTTCGACACTGATCCGTCCGATCAACAAGGTCACGGCAGAGAACATGGCCATTTCAAGAAAATTGGAGAGGCCTATTGGCACTCCAAGTCTTATCAGACGCCCGATGGCGCTAAAGTCTGGCCAGCTGAATCGGTCGAACAGACCGCTGGCACGCATTCTTGAGTGCCTGACGATGAAGACCATGGCAATGAACTGGCTCCACGCAATGATCGCAGACGAATATCCGCAACCCATGCCGCCCAGTTTTGGCATGCCAAAATTGCCGTAGATGAACGCATAATTCAGCAGGATCTTCGTCGGCAGGGAAGCCAGTGCAAGCATCATCGCGGGTTTGGTCCAGGAATTGCCTTCGCACAGATAACGCAGTGCAAAAAAGCACAGCAGTGGCATGACGCCGAATGAAAGGGCGTGCAGGTAACCTACCGCGATCGGGATGGCGCGAGCATCCACTCCGATGGCGTGATAGATCGGTTCGACATTGTTGAAAAGGATGACCAGAACCAGGCCACCCAGGAGAGAAATGAACAGCGCCTGGCGCACCACTTCGCCCATTTCGGAGACTCGACCTGCACCGTGCAACTGAGCAACGGTCGGGGTTACCGCCATCACAACGCCGGCGACCAGGAACTGGGTGGGAAAATACAGATTTCCCCCCAGTGTCACTCCCGCCATATCCGTTGGACTGACTCGTCCGACCATCACCGCATCGGCAACCCCCATGAACATCTGCGATAGCTGAGCGAGCACCATGGGTGCTGCCAGCCGCAGCAGGATGCCGAGTTCACCGCGCACATGTACCTCGTCGGAAAAAAGGATCGATAAGTGGCGTCAGCCTCGCCCGAAGGTCTGATAGACCTCGTCTATCGAATCAATCGAAGGATTCGAATGGCCAGTCGGGAATTCAGCCGTATACTGCGACCCGCAAGCACGCAACCGACAACCATTGAGGAGGATACCTTATGGAACTCAAGGTCAGTAAAACCCTGCAGCATCTCAAGGATGCATTTGCAGGTGAGTCCCAGGCGAACCGTCGCTATCTGTACTTTGCAGCGAAGGCGGACGTCGAGGGCGAGAACGACGTTGCAGCGGTGTTCCGCTCAACCGCAGAAGGCGAGACCGGCCATGCACATGGCCACCTCGAGTACATGGAAGGTGTGGGTGACCCAGCGACCGGACTACCGATCGGCTCGACTCGCAACAACCTGAAGGCGGCTATCGCCGGCGAAACCCACGAGTACACCGATATGTACCCGGGGATGGCCAAGACTGCTCGTACAGAAGGCTTCGACGAGATCGCCGACTGGTTCGAGACGCTGGCCAAGGCAGAGCGTTCACACGCTAATCGCTTCCAGAAGGCTCTGGACGCACTGGCGTAAGTTCGCAGCCCCCGCGACTACGAAAGGGGCCGCATGCGGCCCCTTTTTCATGGTGGAACACGCTTCAAGCTCAGTTGAAGGAGATCTCGACATGGTGGTGAAAGAAGGCAATCTCAGTGCACCTGAACGCCAACCTCTCGGCTGGCAGAAGGATGAGTTCTGGGATCACGACAAACTCAATCATGAACTCGAGCGCGTGTTCGACATCTGCCATGGCTGTCGTCGATGCGTAAACCTGTGCGACAGCTTTCCGACACTTTTTGATCTGGTCGACGAATCGCCGACCATGGAAGTGGATGGTGTCGACAAAGCCGACTTCATGAAAGTGGTCGATCAGTGCTTTCTGTGCGATCTGTGCGCCGAAACCAAGTGCCCCTATCTGCCTCCCCACGAATGGGCGGTGGACTTTCCACATCTGATGCTGCGGGCGAAGGCTCAGAAATTCAAAGCCGGAGATACCAGCTGGCGTGATCGCATCATTACCAGCACCGATCCCGTGTTCGACTTCGTTTCCATACCAGGGATCAACCGTCTGGCCAACGCAGCAGCTGGCAATTCCACACTGCGTGAGTGGGGCCAGAAAATGGTCGGCATCCATGCCCAGGCACCGCTGCCTAATTTCACGGCCAAGACAGTCAGCCGCTATCAACCTGATACGTCCGGTGATGATCTCGTCACCAAAGCCTGCACGCGTACGACCGGAAAGGTCGCGATCTATGTCACGTGTTATGGCGATCACAACGAACCACAAGTAATCGAAGACATGGTCGCGGTGTTTGTGCACAACGGCATCAGTGTCAAGTTGCTCAAGGATGCGCGCTGCTGCGGCATGCCAAAACTCGAACTGGGCGATCTGCACAAAGTGGCTGCGCTCAAGGACACCAACCTGCCCATCTTTCTGGACGCGATCCGCGATGGCTACGACATCATCGCGCCCATTCCTTCCTGTGTGCTGATGTACAAACAGGAACTGCCGTTGATGTTTCCAGAGGATCTCGACGTCGCGAAAGTACGTGACCGCTTTTTCGACCCCTTCGAGTACCTGATGCTTCGACACAAAGCCGGCCTCATTCGCACGGATTTCCCAACCTCGCTGGGCAAGGTGGCCTACCACGTCGCTTGTCACCAGCGGGTCCAGAACTTCGGCATGAAAACACGTGAATTCCTCGAGCTGGTACCTGGTACTGAAGTCACCGCGATCGAACGGTGTTCTGGTCACGACGGTACTTACGCGGTGAAGGCAGAAACCTACGACAAGGCCATGAAAATCGTGCGACCCGTGGTACGTCGGGTCAAGGAAATCGAACCTGACAGCTTTGGTTCGGATTGCCCGATGGCAGGTCGGCTGATCGCCCACGGACTTGACACGCAGGATCCTGACTCACCGCATGCCGCGGAACACCCGATCACCATGATTCGCCGTGCTTATGGAATCACCTCATGAAAAAACTCTCGCGACAGGATTTGTTTGGCCTCGAGGCTTATGCAGACGCGCGACCTGCCTTCCGAAAACAGGTCATTGCACACAAAAAGCTGCGCCAGGTGGCGTTGGGGCCAAACGCGACGCTGTACTTCGAAGATCGCCTCACCATCCAGTACCAGGTGCAGGAGATGCTGCGGGTCGAGCGCATTTTTGAACGATCAGCCATCGATGAAGAGATCGAAGCCTACAATCCGCTGATTCCGGACGGCACCAACTGGAAGGCGACCTTCATGCTGGAGTATCCGGACGTCGAAGAACGTCGTATTGCGCTGGGCAAACTGGGCGGCGTTGAGCATCTGGTCTGGGCTCAAGCGGAGGGCTGTTCTCGCATCACCGCTATTGCCAACGAGGATCTGGAACGAACCAACGATCACAAGACTGCAGCAGTGCATTTTCTGCGATTCGAGCTGGATGCAGCATCGATACGCGCCCTGAAAGCTGGTGCTGGCTTGTTTATGGGAATCGATCACCCAGTGTTGCCGTACTCCATCGAAGTTCCTGACGCGAACCGTCTGTCGCTACTGCAGGACCTCACCGACGGCGGTACGTAGTACTTTGGTCATCTCCTCGAGCAGCTCGCCGCGACTGGAAGCCCGGCGCCAGCAGAGCCCGATCTCGCGATGGGGCGCTGAAGCACGCATTGCGTGTTCGAACGGAATGTAACGCACACCTGCGGTCTTGGTGAGCGCGAGTTCAGGCATCAGCGTAGTACCCACATTCGCGCATACCATCTGGCGCAGCGTCTCCAGACTGGTGGCGCGAAAATTGGTGTTTTCAACAGCCCCCGCAGTGTCACAGACCGACAGCGCCTGATCGCGCAGGCAATGCCCGTCTTCAAGCAGCAGCATGCGTTCATCCGCCAGATCCTTGATCGCTATCTGCTTTTTTCCGGCCAGCGGGTGCTGTGTGGACAGCGTGAAATAGAAAGGCTCCCTGTACAGCGTGCGGACCTCGGTCTGGTCATCGATCAACGGTAACGCAAGGATGATCGCATCCAGCTCGCCGAGCTTCAGACGCGCCGAGATATCGGCTGTCTGCCCTTCATTCAGCTGGATCCGAAGCTTCGGAAAGCGCTTGCGAATCGGTCCAAGAATGCGTGAGAGGAGATAAGGCGCCACCGTCGGGATAATGCCAAGCCGCAGATCGCCGCCGAACGGATCACGATGTTGATCCGCAATCCGCATGAGCTCATCGACTTCGCTCAGCACCCGCTTCGCCTGCAAGACGATTTTTTCACCGACGCCTGACAGCAGAACCTGCCGATTGGTTCGTTCGATGACAACCACCCCCAGTGTTTCTTCGAGCTTTTTCAGTTGCGTCGAGAGGGTTGGTTGACTCACATGACAGGCATCAGCTGCGTGTCCGAAATGTTTGAGCTCAGCCACCGCCACCAGGTACCGAAGATCCCGAATATTCATGCTTCAACTCCTTGAGGCTGAGATGGTAGCGTGTGCGCGCCTAAGGAACGATGCCATGACACCTGATTCCGTTCGCCACGACTTGATGGCCTTTGACAACATCGCCGACCACCGCACTGCCTCGGACGGTGATCTGGCAACGTCACACTGGCTGATTGCTGCATGTGCGGATGAAGGTGTGCAGGCAAATCTCCTGGAATATCCCTTCGCCCGACGAACGGTCACGCACGCTTCGATCACTTTGCCGGACGGTCGCGAGATCGAGGGTCTGCCGCTCTTTGACAGCCCGGATACATCGTCCAGGGGCATTTCGGGATCGGCAGTTGCACCAGGCGCCAGTGGGACCGTCGGGGTCTGCCGATTCGCCCCGCAGGATGGCCATCCACTGACGCGAATACTCCACGGTGCTCGATCGAACACACAACATCAGGTCATCGTCGCGATCTCCGCAGCCGACGACGTCGTGCCTGGCCTCGCGGTGTTGAACGCCGAGCATTACGGCGCACCCTTTGGCCCGCCTGTGCTGCAGATCGCAAGCCACTACGGCAGGGATATCGATGACGCCATCAGCGCCAACAAGCCGCTCACCGTGCGGATCGAGAGTCGGTGGGAGTCAGTCAACGCCACGAACGTCGATCTCACCATTCACGGACGTGACCCTTCTGCAGCCCCCATCGTCATCATGACACCCAAGAGCGGATGGTGGACCTGCACTTCGGAACGTGGTGGCGGTATCGCTGTCTGGCTTGCGTGCATGCGCCGATTCAGCGGTGAACCACCACGAAGAACGGTGCACTTCACCGCCAACAGCGGACACGAACTTGGGCACTTGGGGATGCGACGCTATCTGAGCAGTCACCAGAACCTGTTGCGTGAAGCACAGTTCTGGGTACACCTCGGCGCCAACTTTGCGTCTCTGGAAAGTCGGTTATTGCTGCAGGCGGATCATGCGGATCGGCTGGCGTTGCTTGCCGGGGCACTCGCGCGGCACGGTATGTCGAATCATGACGTGTTGCCTGACGGAGCACGTCCCTTTGGCGAGGCCAGAGACATCCACGATGGCCACGGGCGTTATCTATCCTTGCTCGGCAGCAATCGGTGGTTTCACCATCCGGATGATCGCCTGCATTCGAGTGTCGACGTTGGACGTATCGCCGGAATCGTCGATGCTTTCGTCGACTGCCTGGACGCTGCAGCCAATGCATGATCCCGCGACTTTGCCAGAGCGATTGTTCGACTCAGATGATCTGATGGTGCTGAACAAGCCATCGGGAATCTCTTTGCTGGACGATCGGTCCGGCGCAGATAACCTCTGGCGTGCGCTTCAGTCGACCGGCAAGCCATTTCTTGTGCATCGTCTCGATAAAGGTACGAGTGGTGTTCTCCTGGTCGCAAAGTCACAGGCCGCGCAGAGTGGTCTGACAAAACTGTTCAGCGCCCGTGAAGTGCGCAAATTCTACGTCGCCAAGGTCGTCGGGGAATTTCCAGCGGGTCAAACACTAACCATCAATCTCCCGCTCAAACCTGGGCGGAAGAGCCGATACCGGGTAGCAGGCCAACGCGAAAAAATCGAACAGGTAGGTACGAATTTCCTGCTCAGAAGTGCGTCCGAAGGCGGATTTGACGCCGTGACCCGCGTCCGCAGTCTGGGTGCGACGGGTGGACATTCCTGGCTGCTCGCCCAACCGCTGACGGGCAGGTCACATCAATTACGGGTACATCTGGCGTGGATAGGTCATCCGATTGTCGGCGATAGTCTCTACGGCAAACAGAGCGACCCGGCTCAAACCGCTGAACGCTTGATGCTGCACTGCCACCGCCTCGTGGTACCCGGCAGCGGCACCTTCAAGGCTAGCGTGCCCTTTGACGATTTTTTGCCATGAGGCGCTTGCCAAGTGCAAGACTGGCAGCGGCTATCCCGGGATGACGCGTCAGGGCAAAGGCTGCGCCTGCAAAACCCAGACCCACCAACCAGCTTTGCAGTTGTGGGCTTTCGGCTCGGCCCGACGTGAGCCGATGCACTGTGTGTTCACAATTGTTGCGCAGCAAATCGTAACTTCGTGGTTCTGCGGCTTCGGCGCGACTCAGCGCTCTCCTTCGAATATCAGTCTCCTGATGGTCCACGTAGACACGTTGTCCCGCCGCAAATTCAGTCATGGAGACCTTTGTTTCTCCGGTGATCGGCGAATTGTGGAGCACCCGTCCATCGGCGAGCACCAACCCTTTATGCATGACAATGCCTTTGCGCCTTGAAACGATATCGCCGGGGCGTGGCTGACTCATGAGAATTTCCTGTTTAGCCTACCAACTCGTGATTACAGCAAGAAGCAGGCCTGCTTTTTCGGTGAATTTAGTGGCGTATCCCGCCACGATCCCCGAGCCTTCGCCATTTGTTGGCGATACTGCCGCGGTCATCCGGCTGCGGCTTGACTGTTTTCGATCATATAGTCGATCGCCTGGCCTAGTTCCTCATCCGTGCAATCCGCACACAATCCCTTGGCCGGCATCCCTGGCGGCATGCCTTCGAGGGTGGATTGCAACAGTGCGTCCCGGCCTTTTTCCACCCGCGCTGACCACGCTTCAGCATCTCCTACGGCTGGAGCGCCGGCCATGCCCGACGCATGGCACGAAAAACAGGTATTCAGATAAATCTGTTCCCCAGGATGCTTCGCCGCAGCAGTCTCGGCTTCCCTGCTGCATCCCGCCAGCATCAGTAACCCCATGAGAACAACGCTGCCTTTCTTCACCACACTGTACATTCCGCCATCCATCAAACTAAGACTCCGCATCGATGACTTTGAATCCGTCAGCGTCCTGCCACGCCGGGAAGTCTTGACGATACTGAGTGAGCTCTTTCAAGTCGAGGTCAACGGAAAAAACCCCTTCCTGGTTCTCTGAGTCGATGAGACAACGACCATCCGGCCCGAATACGACACTTCCGCCCGCATACTCGACACCATTGCCATCCGTGCCAAGAATGTTCACGCCAGCAACAAAACTCTGGTTTTCTATCGCGCGCGCCTTCAGCAAGGTCAGCCAGGCAGGAAGTCGTACCGCAGGCCAGTTGGCAACACACACCAGCAGATCGTAATCATTCCTTCGTCGCAACCAGATCGGAAATCGCAGGTCATAACAAATCGACGGACGGATCCGCAGCCCCTGCACAGTCCACACCGGACGTGCTCGCCCGGCGGTGTAGTGTTCATGTTCCCCCGCCATCCGAAAGCAGTGTCGCTTGTCATACGTCAACGGCTCGGCGTCACTCTGTGCCAGCACGAATCGGTTGAAATAATGGCCCGCTTCTTCAACGACGGCGCTGCCTCCAATGGCTCGCCCCTGCAACGTTGCCTGTTCACGCAACCACCGTGTGGTCGGCCCCTGCATTGTTTCAGCCACCTGCTCCGGCTGCATGGTAAAGCCGGTCGAGAACATCTCCGGCAGCAGAAGCAGGGTACTGGCAGCCGGGACATCGGCAAAAAATCCCTGGAAATGTTCGCGATTGTGCGCGGGTGCGTGCCACCAGGTTTTCGTCTGGATCAAACTGATCGTTACAATCGACACAGCTTTTCCGCCGCTCTTTCCAGCGTCGTATCGTCCTTGGCAAAACAGAATCTGAGCAGTCGGTCTCCTGGTGGCTGCGCATAGAAAATAGACAGCGGAATGCTGGCTACACCAGCCTCCTGTGTCCATCGACGCGCAAGCGTTGCATCCACTTCATCAGTGATCGCACCGTAGTCCAGCAGTTGGAAAAAAGTGCCTCCGGATGGCGTCATGGTAAATCGTGACTCGGACAGAAGAGCATTGAAGTAGTCCCGTTTGCGCTGGTAGAACGCGCCCAGATCACGGTAGTGTTCCGGATGTTCTGTCAGAAAATCCGCTAGCCCCAACTGTACCGGCGTAATCGACGTAAAGGTCACATACTGGTGGATGCGGCGGAATTCGATCGTCAGATCAGCAGGCGCTATGCAGTAGCCAATTTTCCAGCCGGTGACGTGACAGGTCTTGCCAAGTGACGAGACAACAAAACTGCTGTCGTACAGATCCGGATAGCGACAGATGCTCTCATGGCGGTGTCCATCGAAGATGATGTGTTCGTAAACTTCATCGGCGATGGCATACAGCCCGTACTTCTGAACCAGTCGCTGCAACTCGAGCAGGTCCTCGGCTGGCCAGACGGTACCGGTAGGATTGTGTGGAGTATTGATGATGATGGCGCGGGTACGAGGACTGATCATCGATTCGACCAATTGCCAGTCTGGTCGGTAACCGGGCGCGAACAAGGGAACGTGGACCGCCGTTCCACCTTGCAGATTGATGGCGGGCTCGTAACTGTCGTAGGCAGGATCGAAGACAATTACCTCATCTCCCGCCCGCACCACTGCCGCAATCGCGCAGAAAAGCGCTTCCGTGGCGCCCGATGTGACTGTGATTTCGCGCTCGGAATCGACGCGCAATCCGTAGCAATCTCCAACCTTGGTAGCGAGTGCCTGACGCAACGAAAGCGTTCCCGTCATAGGCGCATATTGATTGTGTCCGTTGCGCAGGTAGTACTGCACACGATCAAGCAGCGCCGCTGGTGCATCAAAATCGGGGAATCCCTGGGACAGATTGATCGCACCATGAGTGCACGCCAATTCACTCATGACGGTAAAAATCGTTGTGCCGACATTCGGCAGTTTGCTGACCAGCATGCTGAAGCCCGGGTAGCACCGCTCATTTCATGGACAAAAAGTACCACAAGCAATTTACAAACAATATCAATTTATTTTGATATACGAATTTCAAACGACTAGACTTCGGAACCTGCAGTCAAGGCAAGCCCGGACCAAACGCACTTAAATGCCCGCTCTCTTGCATAGCGATTTCAACGAACCTGCCGATCTCCATCTGGAGGATGTGGTGAGCACTGCATTTGCGGCCGGTGATGAGCGACGTGCATTGTTGCTGCGCGTTCTTGAGCATGATTCATTTTCGGTGAGTGAGTTGGCGAACCTGTTCGGCATGGCGCAACCCGCACTGAGCCACCATCTAAAGATTCTCCGTGAAGCCGGATTCCTGGCCGCCAGGCGCGAAGCCAATTCGATCTACTACCGTCGGCGAATCAACGCCCACTCGCCCCTTGCTCAGGCTGTTTTCGATGCCTTGGATCGACAACCCATGCCCGTAGCCATGCAGAAGAAGATCGACGAATTGCACAGTGACCGAG
>CAMDVY010000072.1 GCA_945878745.1 Klebsiella pneumoniae
TACCCGTACAACAGAACCTTGAGCATCATCGCCGGATGGAACGGCTGATTCCGTGGGCCGTCCTTCGCATAGCGTGCGTGGAAAGCACCCAGGTCCAGCGCATCCACCGTATCGCTGACGAAGTAGGCTAAATGGCCTTCCGGTAACCACGCAGACAACGTCGGCGGCAGCAACAAGTCCTGGCCCGGTGTATACGGCTGGTAGCTCACCATACTGAAATCCCGCTTCATCCCAACGACTCAGCCATTATCTATTTCAGGAGAACTTTTGGCTTCTGCCGCGCAGACTCCTAGCCGACCAACTTTTTGTGCTCTGAAAAAGCGCTCATTGTGTGCACAGTCCCGCCATTCCACTCGCAACTCATCGGTTGCGTCATCTGCAACCCCCCATAACTTACGATGCTCCCTTTTTGCTCGCATGATGTTGACGCGATCAGCCCGCAACCAGTCGGGTTTGTTCAGGTCGAACTCAAGACACCACGTGGTCATCGTCATCTTGACTAGCAAACGCCTCGTCAACAGCGTCTTCGCTGCGGTTTGACAAGGGTTTAACGCCTGCGCTTCCACGGTGGGATCTCATTCCACGCAAACGGCTCGATACCCGCTTCGGTCAACTGCCACACACTCGCGTCCGCCTTGCCATTGTCGAGCTCAAGAAAACCGATGGTGCCAAACTGCGTATCGTAGTTGTGCGGGTAAGTCGGCGAGCCTGGATTGACGCACAGCGTGCCACCGATGGTGGCGATGCGCTCGACATGCGTATCGCCTGAGACGATCACATCCGGCCGCCGTTCCGGAAAAAATCGCTCGATCCACTTTTCCAGCGTGAAGTTCGGCGGTCGTTCAGGGACCGGCACATAGTGCGTGAGCCCCACCCACAGCCCTTCGATCTCCATGAGCCACGCATACTTCACGCGCGGATCCTGGGGCTGAACCGGACGACCACCACTGCCATCTTCGCCGTTGCCCCGCGCGGCATAAACCGGAGCGACCGTTTCGAGTTCATCCAGCACCCACAGTTCATGGATGTCGCCGCCGTGAAAGATCATGTCGACGCCCTTGAAGGCATCAAAAATCTGCGGCCACAGCGATTTTCGCGCTTCGGGTAGATGGGTGTCGGAAATCAGTCCTATGCGTTTCATGAGATGTGTGCACTCCCTGCGCGTAATGCGCCCCCCAGCTTCCTTGTTCCGTGGACTTCGGTGAATCCGGCCCCATCCCACACGCGTTCTCCGCGTACATAGACACCGGCGACCACGCCATCGGAGCGATTGACCAGCTGCCTGCAGCCAAAGATGTCACGATGGACAAACTGCACACCCGCCTCACCATCGTAGGCTTTCAGTGCAGCCGGGTTGAGCAGCGCGATATCCGCGCGACTGCCAATGTCGATTCGGCCGGCGTCCAACCCAAAAAACTCTGCGGGCTCCCGTGTGAGGCGTTTCACCATGTGCGCAACCAGCCCTTCCGAATCACAGGCGGCAATCTTCAATGCACGCAGGTTGCAGTCGAAATACGCCATGTTCACCACGTGCGCACCACTGTCATTAAAACCCGGCAACAGCTTCGGATGCAGCAGGAGTCGTTTGATCGTCGCGGGATTGGTATTGGCAGACACGTAGTACCAGTGCAGATCGCGATCAAAATGACGCAGCAGCGCGAGGAAAAACGCTGCTTCATGGGTGGCGCCACGACCGATGGCTGCAAAGGCTTGCACTTCTTCCTGATCGTTGGAAGCTGCCATTCCGCCGCTCACCCACAACAGATATCGACTCCTGATCTGCGCCATGCTCAGGCCGGGCCAGGACGGCACGGGCGCCCGAAAAATCATCATGTCATTCAGATCGCGGGTCAGGAACTGGCGTTCGAGCTTCAACTTGCGCCGGATGGCCGCGACATTGAACCCACTCTTGCCCACATCCCACATCGCGCAGAACTCTTCAACAAACGCGGCGTCATCAAGAATCTTGTGCCGTGCCTCCACATCTTCGAGTTCGGTTTCAATGAGCCGTCGCATCTGCGGGTTGGCTTCAGCCAACGGGCTGACCACACCCTCTGAGTAGATTCGAAACGGCGCGGCCAGTGACTGCATGCGCAGGTGCCCATCGAGGATCGCCGAGTTGAGGACATTCGTCAGTGTCATCGCCTGCCACAACTGCATGCGGTTATTCACCGACTCGAGCGCCGCCAGCGCCGTCACTTTCAGGGGTTTGCCATAGAGGCGTCCGCTGGTCAGCCCCATGAGTTTGAGTGTCAGCTTGCCCTTGTCCGGAGCAGGCGTCATCTGCCACACCCGACCGTGTCGACGAACCACATCGGTGAGTGCCCGGTACTCTTCGAACGGCGCGTATTGCGTGGGTATTCGTTTGCGGATGTTGGGCTGGTTAGCCAGGTAGTGGAGCGGCAAACCATCGGTGGAAAAGCCCAGATAACCCGCGTCCATCGCCTTGTCGAGAATGGCCGTCATCTGGTCGAGTTCGGCTGCAGTCGGGTCCCGATTGATGCTGGCCTCAAGCCCCATCACTTCGATGCGCAACATGGAATGTGGCAGAAAAGGCGCGAGATTCACGGACAACGGCAACGTGTCGAGGTGCTGCAGATACTCGTCCGGTGTGTTCCAGGTCGCCTTCTCGGCGACTCGCGCAAGCACACCCTTTGGCATGTTCTCGACACGGGCAAAGCAGTCGACCAGCGGATCCTGGCCATTGCGGCGCTGCGCACCAAACGCCAGTCCCAGCGAGCAGTTACCAATGATCGCGGTGGTGGTGCCATGCCGGACCATCTCCGGCAACCCCGGGTCGAGTTCAGCTTCGAGATCTTCGTGCGTGTGAATATCAATCAGACCAGGCGTCAGCCATAACCCGGCAACGTCATGCACGGCTTTCGCAGATTCCGCAGGCAGATTGGCGCCTTTCGCAGCGATACGACCCTCACGCACCGCAATGTCGACGACTTCTCCGGGACCACCCGTTCCGTCGAAGACCTTTGCACCTCTGAGGATCACATCCCAATGCATGATTGCCTGCCTGTTCGTTCCCAGCCGATTAGGGTAACTCTGATCAATTCGCTCCTGCGAATTGATCAGATCTTTCTTAGCATGCGGAGTCTGCAAAGCCGACACAAGCCGCAACACGCGGAGTCAAAGGGTTCGCTGTACCACGCGAACCGCCGGCACAAAGGTCAGGCAGAGCAGAATCAGCCCGAGAAACAAACCACCGCTCACGGTCAGCGCCACCGCCACACTGGTCTGTTCCGCCACGAAGCTGATGGGCAGCAAGCCAATGGGCATCAGCCCCTGAGACATCATGTCAATGGAGAGGATCTTGCCCCGCATGTGCCGGTCGACCTGCATCTGCAGCAGGCTGCGATTGAGGGACGTCGTGGTGCTGCTGAGAAAGCCGATCAGCAGGATGGAGATGAAGGCCGCTCCGAGAGAAGGAGACAGCCCAAAGGCAATCGTCATCGTGCCCCAGCCGAGCCCTGCACCCACCATCCACAGCCCTTTTCGCTGCAGACCGCCCAGGCTACCCGTCACCAGCGAACCCACGATCGCACCGGTCCCCATCGCCGAGATCAGAAACCCCAGATCATCCGGCCCGCCACCCAGCACGTCATGGCTGAACGCCGGCATCAGGGTGTTGATCGGCATTCCAAACATGAAGGGTATGACACCCAGGATGATGAGCCCAAGGATTGGCGGACGCGCACGGATATAGGCAAAGGCATCGCGCATCTCCCGCAGCGGGTGTCCATTGGCGGGATGGGTTTCACCCCCTTTGGTCAGTCGGCTGACGGTGAGTGCCGAAACCGCATACAACGCACTGATGATGAGATACACCACACCCACCCCGAAGTGGGACTGTTTGTCGCCGTCGGCGATCCAGGCGATCAACAAGCCAGCAAACGACGGCCCGACGATACGCGCAAAATTCCAGCCGGATGAGTTGAGTGACGTCGCCGAAAGGATCAAACGTTCGGGCACCAGTTCCGGAACAAACGCCTGACGGGCCGGCATGGACAGCGCCAGCACCGTGCCATTGAAAAAGCCGAAGCCCATGAAGTGCCAGAACGTCACATGCTCGGACAACACGATGAACGCCATGATGAACGTGGCGACCGTATTCATGCTCTGGCCGACCACAATCAACCGCCGCTTCGAGTACCGATCCGCGAGCAGCCCGCCCCACAACGAAAACAGCACGGTCGGCAGGAGAAAGGCCAGCGACACGAGGGCCAGGTCCAGCGCCGATTGGGTCAGCTCATAGATCAACCATCCGCGCGCAATGATCTGCATGTTCATCGCAAACGATGCCGCAAGCCCACCCAGGAAGTGCAGACGAAAATCAGGTATCGCGAGCGCGCGATAGAGGTCGGATGAAGCCAAGCCGATGGGTCAGTAGCGCAGACGCCAGGCGTCACCATCACGCACGATGTGGCCTGCCGTTGGCGTTGCGAAGTGAGTGCCGATCACCAGAACCGGCCGATCCGCATATCGACCAATGAACTCATGACGGGTGTGCGCACTCATGCCCTGATCCCAGTCCGCCAGGCTCGACCAGTGAGGCCGGCCAATCTGACAAGGATGATGAATCATGTCACCGGTGATCACCGCTTCTTCACCCCTGGAAGCGATGCGGATACTGACATGGCCGGGTGTATGTCCGGGTGTAGACTCAAGCCATACTTCATCGCAGATGCGGTGATCGGACCTGACGAGGTCCGCCAACCCGCCATCAAAAATGGGCTGCACCGAATCTTCGAAAACCGGGCCGTAAGGCTGTGGCTCCGATTTCCAGTGCGCCCACTCGTCTTCGGCGAACAGGTAACGCGCGTTGGGGAAAGTAGGGACCCACTGGCCATCAACCCGTCGGGTATTCCAGCCCACATGGTCCACATGCATGTGTGTACACAACACGGTATCGACCTTCGACGGCACAAAACCCGCCGCATCGAAGCGGGTCATGAAGTCACCCTGCATGTTGTTCCATTTGGGATAGGAGCGCGGTTTGTCGTTGCCGATGCAGGTGTCGACAACGATGGTTCGACCATCCACTTCAATAACAAGGCAGTGAATGCTGAGCAGTAGTTTGCCGTCCTGCAGGAAAGGCGCAAGCCAGGGCATCGAGGCCAGCTCGGCGGGCGTTGCCTGCGGCAGCAGATGGGGCCCGAGAGAAGCCGTCGTGAGTTCCACGACCTGGGTCACGCGCACGTCGCCAATCTGCCACTTCAACATGTCGGTGAATCTCCCTCGCCCGATCCCGGTCCATTTGCAAAGTACCCGCTATCTGCGCAAACATCCACACACCACATCGATCATGAATACGGTTTTTGCCACGGGAGAGGGATATGCGATTCGGCGACGTTGAAATTGAAAAGCACGGTCACGTAGCGGTTCTGGAAATCCAGCGGCCACCCAACAACTTCTTTGATGTCGACCTGATCAACGCCCTGGGCGATGCCTTCGAGGCCATGGACCAGGACCCGGAGGTGCGCGCGCTGGTGCTGGCTGCCCAAGGCAAGAACTTTTGTGCCGGTGCGAACTTCAGCAATCGCAACGAACAGGCCAAACGTGCCGAACGCACCGAAGTGACCGGCAACCCCCTGTACACCGCTGCGGTGCGTCTGTTTGCCTGCAAGAAGCCGGTGATTGCCGCCGTTCAGGGCGCGGCAGTCGGTGGCGGTTTTGGCCTGGCCGTGATGCCCGATTTTCGCGTGGTGACTCCCGACGCACGGTTTACCGCGAACTTCGTCAAACTCGGTTTCCATCCCGGTTTTGCATTGACCCTGACCCTGCCGAAACTGATCGGCCAGCAGAAAGCCAACCTCATGTTCCTCACCGGCCGGCGTATCGACGGCGAAACGGCGTACGCGTGGGGCCTTGCTGATCGCATCACCGACAACGAGAACCTGCGCGCCGAAGCCCTGGCCTTTGCGAACGAGATTGCGGAAAACGCGCCGCTGGCCATCATGAGCGTTCGTGCGACGTTGCGCGGCGATCTCGCAGCGCAGGCGAAAAAGCAGACCGATCACGAGTTCATCGAACAATATCGCCTGCAGCAGACCGAGGATCACAAGGAAGGGGTGAAGGCCGTTGCCGAGCGACGACCGGGGAATTTCAAGGGCAGATAGCCCTAACGGGACAATGATTTCGCAACAGTGCGGGCCAGTAGGAGCGGCCTCCAGACCGCGATTTTTGAGATGATCGAAGATCGCGATCCGGAGATCGCTCCTACGGGGTTCTTGGGATCATCGGAGATCGCTCCTACGCAGAGAGCCTACACCCGGCCCAGTGCCACCCTGATGTCCTGGTGTGACGCCTCATCCAGCTTGAAGCGGCTCATCAGGAACGCGCCACCGGTACACAGCAGCAGCGGGAACACGGCATAGAGCAGGATCATGGTGGACTTCACTGCCATGGTCTGCTCGGCGTTCGGCGCGAAGCCGGCCATCTGCAGCGCAAAACCCGTCATCAACAAAACCACCCCGAGCGCGCTCTTGGCGACAAAGTTCCAGGCCGCATAGTACGAACCTTCCTTGCGCTGGCCCGTTCGCATTTCGTCGTAGTCGATCACATCACTCTGCACCGATGGTCCGATGGAACCGCCACCCGCAGCACTGAACCCGGCCAACACCGCCATCGCCATGATCCACGCAAGCCGCATCTCGACGCTGTCCCAGACCAGCAGCATCACCATCGAGCCGAAGGACAGACCGGTACCCACCATGGACACCTGCCAGGCTTTGATCTTGCCAATCCGGCGTGACAAGGCGAGCCACGCGGGAACCCCGAAAGTCGAAGGAACCATGTAACACAGGATGATCAGCGGTGCCCATTGAGGCGCGCCGACGATATAGGCCGTCACGTACAGTGTCAGCGCGCCGATGGCCGACGAGCCGACGTTTTCGATGAACCACACCAGATACAGCGTTCGGGCATGTGTATTCGCCAGTACGTCCTTGAGCGCCTGAAATGGTCCGTTCGATCCACGACCCTGGTAGTCCTCCCGTTCTTTCAGTCGCACCACCGCGTACAGGATCAGGCCACTCATCACTGCTGCAGCAATCCACGACTGCCAGACTGCAACCGACCGGACAGCATCTTCGCTCTTCATTTCGGCGTTGATCAGGAACGTCATGCTGACCAGCGCCAGGATTGAACCCACGGTGTAGAACGCATGCCGCATGCCGAACAGCCGGGTCCGCTCGTGATAGTCATCCGTAAGTTCAGCGCCCAGTGACATGTGCGGAATAAAAAACACAGTCATCGCGGAGTAGAAACCAATGATGGCAACCGCCATCCAGGCGATCAGAGCTCCACCTTCGAGATCGGCCGGTGGCGAAAACACCATGATGAAGGTGAGCCCGACTGGTATGAGGCTGGCGAGAATCCATGATCGACGTCGGCCAAGTCGTGATCGGGTTCCGTCGCTGAGGTAACCGGCGAGTGGATCAGATACTGCGTCCCAGAGACGCGACGCACTGAAGATCAGGCCCATCACGGCCGGTGCAATCAGCAGCACATCGGTCGCAAATTTCATCACATAGAGTGAGAGCAGCAGATACATGTAGCCCGCGCCCACTGCCGGTGCGCCAAACGCAAAAACCGTGCGCCACGAGGTCCGTCCTGAAATCTGAGCCATTACTGCTGCCTCAACAGGTCAAAAAAGACAGGTCAATAGAGATCACGCATTTCTGATGGTGAGACCACCATCGACGGGCAACGTGGCACCGGTAATGAAGCTGGATGCCGGCAGACAGAAATTCAGCGTGCCGTGCGCCACTTCCTCCGGATCTGCATACCGCTTGAGAGCAACCCGTCGGCGTGCGTATTCCTGTTTCTGTTCTTCGGGGATACCCGACGTCATGCCAGTGCGGATAGGACCAGGACAGATGCAGTTGACGGTGATACCCTCAGTGCCCAGTTCAACAGCGAGCGAACGCGTCAGACCGATCACGCCGGTTTTTGCAGCGGTATAGGGGCTGCCAAACTTGGTGGCACCCAGCCCTTCGGTGGACGCAATATTGACGATGCGACCACCACCCGACTTGCGCATATGTGGCAGCGCGGCACGAATGGTAGCGGTATGTGCAGTCAGCAGAACAGCAAAGGTCTTGTCCCAGGCGGACTCGTACTGATCGCCATCGATCGGTGTAAAAATAGAGATGCCGGCATTGTTGACCAGGATATCGATACCGCCGAAGTGCGCAGCAATCTCGTCGAATACCGGTTTGATGGAGGCGCGATTCGACAGGTCCAGC
Source organism: Klebsiella pneumoniae (assembly GCA_945878745.1). Lineage (GTDB taxonomy): Bacteria > Pseudomonadota > Gammaproteobacteria > Pseudomonadales > Azotimanducaceae > SYFY01. The sequence continues at coordinate 8,259 of CAMDVY010000072.1, forward strand.
GTCCAGCCTTTCACCGGATATCCAGCGGCTTCAATTTCACCAACAACCCGGGCGAGGGGCGCGGCGTTAAGGTCGATGGCCGCAACCTTGGCGCCTTCATCGGCAAACAGTTTGGCGGTGGCTTCGCCCATGCCACTGGCGGCGCCAGTAATGACGGCGACCTTGCCGGCAATGGATCGACTGAATTTGCTGAGTTTCATGGTGTTTCTCCAGAGAGGGTTCTCAAATCAAAAAGGGGCGTCGCCATACAGCGCACGCGCAAAGGTGTCGAGATTCGGACCGCGGCGCAGGTGATGTCCGCCATCCACCGGCAGATTCACACCCGTGATCCAGGAACTTTCAGGGCCGCACAGAAAGCGCACGGCCCGGCCGATGTCGTCGGCCATGCCGGTACGTTCGAGTGGCATGCAGGACAGATAGTCTTCGTGAACATCATTGGTGGCAAACAGGCCTGCGGCAATTTCGGTGTCCACAAGGCCAGGACACACGCTGTTCACACGCACTTTGACACCACCCATCTCATCGGCAAGGTTACGCACCAGCATATCGATACCCGCCTTGCTCACGCAGTACGTCGACATGAATCGATGAGTACGCAGACCGGCGATGGACGAGATGGCGCACATGGCACCACCGCCTGCACGCATAATGGCTTGTCCGGCGTGTTTGAAGGTATAAAACGTGCCGTCGAGATTGGTCTGCATGACACGCCGCCACTCGTCGCTGGTAGTCTTCACCACCGTGCCCAGTGCACCAGCGCCGGCATTGGCAACGGCGATCGTCAAAGGCGCCCACGCATTGGCCTGAGCGACAGCGCTCTGCACCGCCGATTCATCGCCGACATCTCCGGCAAAGATCTGCACGTCTCCCGACCCGGACAACGATAGTGCAGCACGCTCCAGCTTCGCGCGATCTCGACCCATCAACGTCACGCGCGCGCCGTCGGCAACAAACGCACGTGCACACGCCAGGCCAATACCACTGCCACCACCTGTCACGAGGGCATGCTGCCCCTGGAGAGAACTCATGCGGCCTCCTTGCTGACCGGCGGCCCAGGCGAGAACACGACTGGCATCGATTCGAAGCCCAGGACGAAATTCCCGTGCCGATAAGGATTAGGGGCTTCGCTCGCCAGCGCCAGATCGGGCAGGCGACGCGTGAGTTCTTCAAACATCACCCGAATCTCCAGGCGAGCCAGATTCGCGCCAAGACAGAAGTGACGACCATAACCACCAAACGCCAGATGATGGTTTGGATTTCGATCGATGCGAAATTCGTCCGGCGCATCAAACACGCGCTCGTCGCGATTGCCGGATTCATACAGCAGCAGCAGCTTGTCACCACGAAGAATCTGCTGACCGCCGACCACAGTGTCTGCGGTCGCGGTTCGATTCATGTTTTTCACCGGCGTGGTCCAGCGCAGCATTTCTTCGATGGCATCCGGCAGACGCTCGGGATGTGCCACCAGTTCGCGATACAGATGCGGCCTTCGCAACAGCGCTTCGGTACCACCAGAGATGGTGTGGCGCGTGGTTTCGTCACCCCCCACCAGGATCAGCATCGCTTCATACATGAGCTCGACATGCGACATCTTCGCGCCTTGTATTTTTGCGTGCACTATCGCGCTGATCAGATCATCCCCCGGTTCCGCCCGCCGTTTCTCGAACCAGAACGTGATGTACTCATTCCACGCATTTGCTGCATCAATG
>CAMDVY010000073.1 GCA_945878745.1 Klebsiella pneumoniae
TCTGCAGCAGCGTCTGGGGTGTGGGATTGGATGCCAGCAAGGTCTCGCAGTCGCCCGCCGCATCGGCTGCCAGACGATCGTGATCGGGTTGCCAGTCATCAAATCGATCGGCGAACGAGAATCGCCAGAAGCGCTCACTGAAAACCGGAACGACGCGATGCGGAGTTGTCATGCGTTGCAGGTAAAACACTATTCGGCCCAACTTGCGCAAGCTGGATCGATCTTCACCGCCCATGCCAAAGGCACCGGCCAATTCTTCGTAGTGCCCCTCGAATCGCGTGTCGACCAACCCAAAAAGCGTCCGGCCAGCGCCTGGGACGGAGGCAAAGTAGTTCCAGCGAAACATGCGAACAAACGCGCTGCGATCCGCCATCTGGGTATTGGCTCGGGCGATATGTCGTACCTGCAGCGCTGAGATCGGTGCTTGACCATCCGCGATCAGCCACTGATTCAGAAGACGCGCCGCGAGAAAGGTCATCTCCTGATGAACATTTGCAGGGTATGCCAGGGCAGCGGCAGGCCAGAACGGCATCAGGGCCAGCAGCAATCGAAGCACAGGCCGACGACGTGACGCTTGCTTACCGAATCCGCGCAACATCTTCATCACTATCCAAATTGATGCACAGCTCCGCCACGGTCATGCCGGTACCAGGCCACAAGAAATCAGGCGCAATCTCGTTCAGCGGGATCATGACAAACGCGCGCTGTAGCGCGCGAGGGTGCGGCAGAATGAAGTCCGGCGAATCAATGACAAGATCACCGAAGGCGAGGACATCAAGGTCGAGCACACGCGGTGCGTTGCGAACGACCGCCGAGCCTCGGCCATAAGCGCGCTCCAGACCTTTCAGTTCCGCCAGCAATCCCTCGGCGGTCAAACCGGGGCGAGGCGTGAATGCGACAGCCGCATTGATGAACTCGGTGCTGTCTGCAGGACAGTCCACCGGTGAAGTTCGATACAGCGATGACATGACAAATCGATCACTCGCAAAAACCTGCAGTGTCTGCAGGGCATCCACCACTACAGCGACACTCGATTTTGCCTGCCAGGGCAGATTACTGCCCAAGCCAATCAGAACCAGAGGAGAAACACGCATGGTCACATCTTAACGGAGTGCCGCTGCCTTGGGTTGTCCTGTAGCAAATGGCCAGTTGCTTTGGCACACTCCCTGGTCACCATACCGTCACCACATCCGCGACATCACAACGGAATAGCCCATGCAGGGTTAACCGAAAGAGGGGAAACATGAAGGCTGCCGTACTGCGCGAGATCAACAAGCCACTGTCCATCGAAAACATCAGTCATGGCAAACCAGGACCGCGGGAGGTGCTGGTTCGAACCGTCGCCGCCGGGGTCTGCCACTCAGACCTCCACTTCCAGAACGGGTCATATCCCTACCCGCTTCCGGCCGTGCTCGGGCATGAGAGCGCAGGCGTTGTCGAAGCAGTTGGCAGCGATGTGCACTACGTCAAACCCGGCGATCACGTGATCACCTGTCTGAGCGCGTTCTGCGGCCACTGCGAACCTTGCCTGACCGGCCACATGTCCCTGTGCCAGGAGCCCGAACTGCAGCGCGGACCCACCCAGGAACCACGTCTGGGCAGCCAGAAAGAGCCCATGTTCCAGTTTCTGAATCTGTCCTCGTTCGCCGAATACATGCTGGTTCACGAGCACACCATCGCCAAGATCCGGCCGGACATGCCACTGGATCGCGCCTGTCTGATCGGTTGTGGTGTCACGACCGGAGTCGGGGCTGTCATCCACACCGCCAGAGTTGAACCTGGTGCGACCGTCGCCGTGATCGGTTGTGGTGGTGTCGGGCTGTCAGCCATCAACGGCGCGGCCATCGCGGGTGCATCACGCATCATCGCCGTCGACATGGTGGCCTCCAAGCTGGAGCTCGCCCGCAAGTTCGGCGCGACCGACGTCGTCAACGCCAAGGAAGTTGATGCCATCGAAGCGGTGCGCGAACTCACCGGCGGTGGTGTGCACTATTCATTCGAGGCCATCGGTCTGAAGAAAACTGCCGAGCAGTCATTCAAGATGTTGCGCCGCGGTGGTACAGCAACCGTGATCGGCATGATTCCGGTCGGCACCATGGTCGAATTCCACGGTCCTGAGTTCCTCATGGAGCGCAAGATCCAGGGGTCCAACATGGGTTCCAACCGATTCCGTGTCGACATGCCACGCTTCGTCGAGTTTTATCTGCAGGGCCGCCTGCATCTCGACGATCTGATCTCACGCCGAATCAAACTGGAAGACGTGAATGAGGGTCTGGATGCGCTGCTCACCGGAGAAGTGGCGCGCAGCGTCATCATGTTCGACCAATAACAATCGCGGTCGGAGACCGCTTCTACAATCTGGCAATGACCAACATTGGAGGAGCGATCTCCTGATTGCGATTTTCGATGATCCCAATTCTCGCGGTCAGGAGACCGCTCCTACACCCTGCATCAGCCATTGGCATTCAACAGGATCGTCAACGGATAACCAGCGTCCCGAACTGACCACTGCGAAAGAGCCGCAGCATAAGCTCCGGAGTCTGCCTGCGGATTACTTCCTGCAGATCTTCAATGTTCCGAACTGGCTGCCGGTTGACCGCCACGATGACGTCCCCCTTGCGCAGGCCCGCAATACCCGCCGCGCTATCCAGCGCAAGCTCAGTCACGAGAATTCCTGCGCCTGTCTCCGGACCATCAGGACTGCGAAAATTCTGCAGCTCCACGCCACGCAGCTTTGGGTTGAGTCGTTGTCCGGCAATCTGCTCGCCGTCATACGCTTCAAGGGCAAGCACCAGGGCGCGAGGCTGCCCGTTGCGCTGCACGGTAATCGGCAATCGGCCTCCGGCAAACACCACCGCTTCCTGAGACCGATAGTCACCCATCTTCTCGATCCGTCGATCGCCTAGCTGAACGACCACGTCACCCGGCTGCACACCCGCTTGGGCAGCCGGACTGTCGGGATCGATCTGCACGACGACGACACCCGCGACACGCGAGGCACCAAAGGCCTCTGCAAGTTCTGGAGTGAGACTCTGCACGTCCATGCCGATATAACCTCGCTGGACCTCGCCGTGAGCCAGCAACTGCGAGAGCACTGCCTTCACCATATTGGCTGGAATTGCAAAACCAATACCGACGTTGCCACCGGAGGGCGCGAAAATCGCGGTATTGATGCCGACCAGTCGACCGGAGAGATCAACCAGCGCGCCACCAGAATTGCCGGGGTTGATGCTGGCATCGGTCTGGATGAAATCTTCGTAGCCTTCGATCCCCAGACCACTTCGACCCAGGGCGCTGACGATGCCACTGGTGACCGTCTGATTCAGTCCAAAAGGGTTACCGATCGCCACGACAAAATCACCTACCCGTAATTGTCCTGAATTCGCGAAGGCGATCTGCCGAAGACCTTTCGGATCGACTTTCACAACCGCAAGATCGACCTGCGCATCACGCCCGACCAGCGTGCCACTGAGCACACGACCATCGGACAGGCCAACACTGATTTCGTCTGCGCCTTCGACAACGTGATTATTGGTGACGATGTAGCCACCTGCTGCATCCACGACCACTCCGGACCCGGCACTCTGTGTCCGCCTGGTCTGTGGTGTTCCTGGCACGCCGAAAAAACGACGGAAGAAAGGATCTTCCAGCAGCGGATTACGCACCTGCACGGTGGTGTAGGTCGCAATATTCACCACCGCAGGGTTGACCTTCTCCAGCATCGGTGCGAGCGAGGGGAGTTGACCGCCTTCAGGCGTCGCCAAGGGCAGAGCAGCCAGCACGACGTTCGATGCTGACATGAAAAAAAACACCAACAGGGTGCGTCTGACCAATTCGATCACGCGATTTTCCTCGTAGTTGTCAATGCAGCCTGCAATTCGGCAACGGTAAACGGTTTAGCCAACAGGCGCGTTTCAGTATCGGTCTTGATCTGCAGTGCGGGTCCAATGTCGGCATAACCCGTCATGACCACGACCGCAAGTCGCGGGTACTTCACCCGCAGTACTGCAAGCAGCTCGACACCGGACATATCGGGCATTGCCAGATCAAGCAGCACGACATCGAAGCTTCCCTCAGCACCACCTCTCTGCGCATCTCTTTCCTGTGCATCTCTTTCTTGTGCACACACTTCCAGCGCAGCCGCTCCGCTATCGACCGCGACTGCGGTGTAGTTCAATCGCTCCAGCATTGCCGCTGTCACCAGTCGAACTAAAGCATCATCGTCCACGATCAGAATCTTCCCTTCCGACATCCCGTCCTCATGAGTTCGTCCTTGCATGAGCAAAGAGTACACGCAGAAGATCACCGAGGCGCGACTATAGAATTGGACTTCTGAAACGTCTATGTTGCCAAAAGCGCCAAAAGCGCCGAGAGCGCCAAGAGTGCCAACAGAACACACAACACAAACTGAACGGGGGCGGCATGGAGATTCGCGACAAGATCATTGTCATCACAGGCGGTGCAAGCGGCATCGGTCGCGCACTGGCAGAACGGTTCATGCGTGATGGTGCACGGCGCGTTGTCATCGCCGACATCAGTGACAACGTCCTGGCAGTGGCGCAGGAAATCGGCGCGATCGGCAAGCGTGTCAACGTCGCCGTCGAGTCTGAAGTGGAGGCTTTGATTGCAAGCGTTGAGAGTGAAGTCGGTCCGATTGACCTGTTTTGCTCCAACGCCGGTATCGGCATCGGCAGGGACATCGACGAATCCGAAGCCGTGTGGGAACGAATCTGGCACGTCAACACCATGTCGCAGGTTTACGCCGCCAAATACATGGTCCCGCGCATGCTCAAGCGTAACGGTGGCTATCTGTTGAACACGGCCTCTGCTGCCGGTTTGCTGAGTCAGGTCGGTTCTGTCACCTACGCAGTAACCAAACATGCCTGCGTTGCGCTGGCCGAGTGGTTATCCATCACCTATGGTGATCGTGGCATCAAGGTTTCAGTGCTCTGTCCACAAGCGGTGCGAACACCAATGACTGCCGGCGGTGCTGGTGTCGCGGGTGTTGACGGGATGCTGGAGACCCCGGTGGTCGCCGAGGCTGTGGTGCAAACGCTGCGGGACGAACGTTTTCTCGTGTTGCCACACGCGGAAGTCGCCGAGTACATCAAACGCAAGACGGCGGACTACGACCGTTGGTTGAAAGGCATGCGGCGCTTGCAGGTGGAGTACGGCAGAACCAACCCGGCCTGATTCTCCCAGCGGAAAAAGGCGCGCCGAAGGTCAGGCGTAACCTAATCGTTCGCTACTCGTGGGCGATTGGGTTTCGCGTCCGCTCTGGCTGCCCTGCCCTATCGCACGATCCCGATCCCTATCCCGATCGATCCTGCCACTGCGCGCAACAGGTGCCTGAGCCTGGCCGAGGGGCGCCAGAACTTCGTCCGCCGAACCAATCTTGAAACGGTCGTCATGGCGAAAGTTGTAAATGATCCGTCGACAGGCCTGCAGGTTGGGCGCCTGCTGCAGTTGTGCGATCAGTAGAGCCGCCACCACCGCCGCATCGAATTCACTTGGATACGGACCGAGAGGATGCCCCTCACGCGTTTTGACATGCCAACCCCCACGCGCGGCGAATGTTCGCCCCGAGCGATCCCACTGTGAAGGGCTTTCTCCCTCACGATTCGTCGAGTATGAAGGTACCACTCTTCCTCCGTGCTTCTGGCTTCTATGTCCAGTTACATCGTTCGTTTTCAATCAGGCTAAGTATCCTCTGAACAAGTCGCTCCAGCGACTTGTTCAGGTCGGAGCGCGTCGCGCTCCTCGCCCCTCTCTTCGAAAAGAGGCCCAGCGTTTCACGCTGGGAAAATGGTGGTGCATCCATGCACCACTAGGGAAGCTCTGCTTATTCAGAGCTTCCCTAAAGCGTTGGCTTTGCTACCCGAGTATAACCCCAGCTTCCCAGCCAGGAATACCTCTTGTCTTCGTCGCTAACCCATACCTTCCACAGCGCGTCTGGCCATGATTCGCACCAAGTGGGCGCGATATTGGGCAGAAGCGTGCAGATCGGCGTTGAATCCGGCATCGGGAATGTCAATCGAATCCAGACTGGATGCCGAAAAATTCCGTGTCAGCGCGGCTTCCAGCGTGGTTGCCCGAAACGCGCACGGACCAGCGCCCGTGACACCCACTCGAACACCACTCTTGAAATCAGCGACCATCACACCGACGACGGCATAACGCGACGCCGGGTTGGGGAACTTGCGATAGGCCGCACGTCGCGGAATCGGAAAGCGCAAGCCGGTTACCAGTTCACCGGACGCAAGCGCTGTCTCGAACAGATCCTTGAAGAACTGGTCACCCGGTATCGTCCGTTGGTTGGTCACCACGGTGGCGCCGAGTGCGACCACTGCAGCCGGATAGTCTGCAGCCGGATCACTGTTGGCAATTGAGCCACCGATCGTGCCCCTGTTGCGCACCTGGTTATCACCGATCTGCGCGGCCAGATAAGCCAGCGCTGGAATGGCTGCCGCTATGGTCGTGGAGGATGCCACAGCCGCATGTCGTGTGAAGGCGCCGATTCTGACTTCAGTGTCTGTCACTTCGATACCACTGATGCCGTCGACGCGAGCCAGATCGATCAGATCAGTTGGCGACGCCAATCGCTGTTTCATTGTCGGGATCATCGTCATGCCACCACCCAGATAGGACGGATCCTCCGATTCGGCAAAGATCCGGGCCGCTTCTTCCACTGTCGATGGACGATGGTGCTTGAATCGATACATGACGCTCTCGTGTTGGTTCGCTTGTTGTTCCGTATTCCAGGTCGCGGGTTCCCGGATAGTCGCTCAGGCTGATGCCTGCTGCCTGAGAATCCGCCATATTTTTTCCGGGGTTGCCGGCATGGCCACTTCAGCCACTCCAAGGGCGTGCGTGACTGCATTCATGACGGCCGCAGGCGAGCCAATCGCACCAGCTTCGCCACACCCTTTCACTCCCAGTGGATTGTGCGTGCAATGGGTCACCGTCGTATCCACCACAAAGTCGGGGAGGTCATCGGCGCGAGGCATGCAGTAGTCCATCATCGAACCGGTCAACAACTGACCCGTTTTGTCATAGAAACCATGTTCGAGAAGTGCCTGACCCACACCCTGCGCAACACCGCCATGCACCTGACCGTGTACAACAAGCGGATTCACGATCCGGCCAAAGTCATCAACGGCGACAAAGTTGGCCAGCGTGACAACACCGGTTTCACCGTCGATCTCCACCTCGGCGATGTGGGTGCCTGCCGGGTAAGTGAAATTCTGCGGATCGTAAAAGGCCTTTTCCGACAACCCCGGTTCAAGCCCTTCGGGATAATTGCCAGGTACGTAGGATGCAAAAGCGATTTCCTGAATGCTGAGTCGTCGATTACTGTTGCGCAACGAAAACTGTCCGTCAGAAAAGTCCACGCTATCTTCACTGGCTTCCATGAGATGAGCAGCGATTTTCCTGCCTTTGGCAATGATCTTCTCACCCGCCCTGATCAGGGCCGAGCCTCCCACCGCCAAAGAGCGTGAACCATAAGTGCCGAGACCAAACTCAACCCGTCCTGTATCACCGTGCACGATTTCTACCGCTTCATACGGCACGCCCAACTGATCCGAGACCACCTGTGCAAACGTGGTTTCGTGACCCTGCCCGTGTGAGTGTGACCCGGTAAAGACGGTCACCGAGCCGGTCGGATTGAACCGCACCTCGCCACTTTCATAGAGACCCACACCTGCCCCCAGCGCGATGGCCAGCTTCGATGGTGCAAGTCCACAGGCTTCGATGTAACACGCAATGCCAATGCCACGCCGTTTACCGCGGGCCAAGGACGCAGCCTGTCGCACCGCAAAACCCTTGTAATCCGCCAGGTCCAGCGCCCGATCGAGACTTTTTTCGTAATCGCCGATGTCATAGACCAGCGCCACCGGCGTCTGATACGGGAAGTCGTGTGGCTGAATCATGTTGAGACGACGCAGCGCCGCCGGGTCCATGCCCACCTCTCGCGCTGCATTTTCGACGATGCGTTCGACGACGTAGGTCGCCTCCGGTCGGCCCGCACCACGGTACGCATCAACGGGTGAGGTATTGGTGTAAACACCTTGCACCTCAACAAAGATGTTGGGTGTTTTGTACTGCCCGGCCAGCAGCGTGCCATACAGGTAGGTTGGTACGGCAGAGCCGAACGTCGACAGATACGCACCAAGATTGGCAACCGTGTGTACTTTCATGCCAACAAAGCGACCTTGTGCATCAAGCCCAAGCTCGACATGGGTCAGGTGATCACGGCCGTGTGCATCACTCAGAAAGGCTTCGCTGCGACTCGCTGTCCACTTCACCGGCCGACGAATCTTGCGAGCGGCCCAGATCACTGTGGTTTCTTCGCTGTACACGAAAATCTTCGAGCCGAATCCGCCGCCCACATCGGGGGCAATGACCCGCAGCTTGTGCTCAGGCGCAATGTTGACGAAAGCCGACAGCACCAGCCGCGCTAGATGCGGATTCTGGCTCGTCGTATGCAAAACATGTTCGCCGGTGTGCGCATCAAATATGCCCAGTGCAGCTCGCGGCTCGATGGCATTGGGGATCAATCGATTGTTGGTGAGGTCGAGTCGGGTCACATGCGCAGCGGTCGCCAGTGCGGCATCCGTGGCCGCGCGATCACCCAATTCCCATTCGTACGCGAGGTTATGTGTGATGCCGGGATGGATTTCTTCCGAGTCTGTTGCCGTCGCCAGATCAATAACCGCCGACTGTTCCGCATAGTCGACAGCCACAGCATCAGCACCCTGCTGGGCAATTTCGATGGTCTCGGCAATGACGATGGCAACCGGCTCACCCACGTAGTTGATCCGGGTGTGAGCCAGCGGCGGATGGGCCGCGGTGCGCATGTCGGAACCATCATGCTGCTTGATCATCCATCCACACGGCAGATTGCCGATACCGTCGGCCGCCATGTCAGCGCCGGTATATACCGCCAACACCCCACGAATCATCTGGGCATCGGTGATATCAATGGACTCGATCCGGGCACGGGCATGATTCGAACGAACGAACACAGCGTAGACCTGTCCTTCGACCCGCATGTCATCCGTGTATCGACCATTGCCAGTGATGAACCGCGCATCTTCGCGGCGGAGTACCGAGGCACCGATCCCGTTCGCCCGAGCAGGCTGATCAGGGCTCATGTCGCCTCCTCAGGCTTTCACCGTCATGGTTTGTGCAGCAGACAGCACCGCCCGCACGATATTGTGATAACCGGTGCAGCGGCAGATGTTTCCTTCCAGGCCTTCTCGCACGCCGCGCCCATCAAGGCCAGCGTTGTGCTCCACCAGGTCGATCGCTGCCATGATCATGCCCGGCGTGCAGAAACCGCATTGCAGGGCATGACATTCGCGAAACGCGCTTTGCATCGGATGCAGCGCATCAATGGACCCGATACCTTCGATGGTCGTGATCGTTGCACCATCCGCTTGTCCTGCAAGCACCGTGCAGCTCTTCACAGCCCGGCCGTCGAGATGGATCGTGCATGCACCACATTGGCTCGTATCACAGCCGACATGGGTTCCCGTCAACCGCAGTCGTTCGCGAATGATGTCGACGAGGAGTGTGTTTTCAGGCACATCGAGCGAATGCCCGGTGCCATTGACCGTCAGATTGATCTGCATGTTGTTATCGTCCCCCGGACTCCATTGAAAAACCGAGTCGCGGGCGACGTCAATCGATTTCGTCAGGCAGAAGACGATTGACGACGATTTTGCACTTGAGTCAACGACGAATCAGAGGGAGAGCACCATGGCAAGCACGAAGATGACGATCACGACCGCCCACACTTTCCACTGACCACCCGACTCGTAGCGAGACGTGCCTTCAACGGCTTGACTGCCCGCGTCATCAGTCGCGGCGCTGACCGGCTCCGCCACACCAATCTGAGCACTGAAGGCCGTGAAGAACTCATCAGCCATCTTGCGGGTCGCAGCATCGATCAACCT